>DWVT01000029.1 GCA_019120075.1 Candidatus Mediterraneibacter excrementigallinarum | reverse complement strand
GATTTCTATTTTGACGCGAGATATCCCGGAGACGATTTTTCCGTGGTTACAGAGCAGGAATTTCAGAAATGTCTCTCGATCATGTACGATACGGTAAATAAACTGAAGACATTAAAACTCTGATGTCAGAGCGCCAGTACGGCGAAAACTCATTTATGCTTTGGCCAGAGGTGAACTGAGGATGACAGGACAGGGAGAAAAGAAATACCAGTATTGGTTATTGACTTTTCCCCCTGTCCTACTTTATGCTTTATGGGTATGAATGAAACGGAAATGCAGGCCCGGCTCGCCGGGCTTACGCAGAGTGGTATGAAGGAGGATATGTTTCATGGGTGGATTTTTCGGTGTGGCATCGAAGAAAGATTGTGTTTTGGAACTTTTTTACGGGGTTGACTATCACTCTCACTTGGGGACGAGAAGAGGAGGAATGGCGGTTTACGGTGCAGGCGGATTTAACCGCGCCATACATAATATAGAGAATTCTCCGTTCCGTACAAAATTTGAGAGGGATGTAGAGGAACTTCACGGCAGTCTGGGAATCGGATGTATCTCGGATTATGAACCCCAGCCTCTGCTTTTACAGTCTCATCTGGGGAGCTTTGCGATCACGACAGTAGGAAAGATCAATAATCAGGATGAGATACTTAACAAAGCATATCAGGACGGAAGGACTCATTTCCTGGAGATGAGCGGAGGACAGATCAATGCGACGGAGCTGGTAGGTTCCCTGATCTGCCGGAAGGAGTCCATCACGGAAGGAATCCGGTATGTGCAGGAACTGGTAGACGGTTCTATGACTGTGCTGATCATGACAAAAGAAGGAATCTATGCGGCGAGAGATCTTCACGGAAGGACCCCGGTGGTCATAGGAAAGAAGGAAGGTGCTTACTGTGTGTCTTTTGAGAACTTTGCTTATCTGAATCTGGGATATGAACATTACAAGGAACTGGGCCCCGGTGAGATCGTCTATATCACGCCGGAGAGCGTGGAAACTCTGGTAGAACCTCAGTACAATAAGATGAAGATCTGCTCTTTCCTCTGGGTGTACTATGGGTATCCTACTTCAGCCTACGAAGGGGTAAATGTGGAAGAGATGCGATACCGCTGCGGGAGCATGCTGGCGAAGCGGGATGGGGATTCGGTCCATCCGGATATCGTCGCCGGAGTGCCGGATTCCGGTGTGGCGCATGCCATCGGCTACGCAAATGAATCAGGGATTCCGTATGCGAGACCGTTTATCAAATATACTCCGACCTGGCCCAGGTCGTTCATGCCTACAAATCAGAGTCAGAGAGATTTGATCGCCAGGATGAAGCTGATCCCGGTCCAGGCGCTGATCGAGAATAAGAAGCTGCTCCTGATCGACGATTCCATCGTCCGCGGGACGCAGCTCCGTGAAACGACAGAGTTCCTCTATCGGAGCGGAGCAAAAGAAGTTCACGTCCGCCCGGCATGTCCTCCTCTCGTATACGGCTGCAAATATCTGAACTTCTCCAGGTCGAAGTCAGAGATGGAACTTATCACAAGACGCGTGATCCGGGAGAGGGAAGGGGACAATTGTCCGGAAGAAGTACTGGAAGAATATACGAATCCGGATACCTGCCGTTATGCGCAGATGATCGAGGAAATCCGCAGGCTGCAGAATTTTACTACGCTGCGGTATCACAGGCTTGATGACCTCCTTGCGTCCATCGGTCTGGAACCATGCAGGGTATGTACTTACTGCTTTGACGGAAAAGAGTGATACAGCTTGACTGAAACGGTTGAAATACGGTATAATCTAAAAAAGAAACCGTATTTCAACCGTTTATTGCGGCAGGGGAGGTATGGAGATGAATCTTTCGCGGCTCAGGTACTATAAGCAGGAAAAGGGGTATTCCATGGCAAAGCTCTCGGAACTGTCCGGAGTTCCGCTGGGGACACTTCAGAAGATTTTCAGCGGGGAGACAAAGTCGCCCAGGTCGTCTACTCTGGAAGCACTGGAAGCGGTGCTTCTTCCGGATGAAAAAGAGAAATCGGAAACGGAAAAGGACTGGCCGGACTCTGTCAGGGAGAGTGCGCCTGCATATGGAACTCAAAGCAGGAAAAAGCAGGGAGAATATACACTGGAAGATTATTATGCTCTTCCGGATGAAAGAAGAGTGGAACTGCTTGACGGAGTTATTTATGACATGGCAGCGCCGAGCACGATCCATCAGTTTGTCATCCCCCTGCTGACGACTGCGTTTCAGACCTATATCAGGAAGAAAAAGGGCAGATGCCTTGTCTTTTCGTCTCCGGTGGACGTTCAGATCGACTGCGGCGACCGTACCATGCTCCAGCCGGATGTGATGGTCCTCTGTGACAGGTCAAAGTTGATCCGACGCTGTATCTTGGGAGCCCCGGATCTGGTGATCGAGATCGCTTCGCCGTCCTCACTGAGGATGGACGGAAAACTGAAACTGGGGAAATATGCTCAGTCGGGCGTGCGGGAGTACTGGATGATCGATCCGGACACAGAGAAGACTGTTGTATACTGGACAGATGAGACGGAGGTTCCGTCCATATACGGACCGATGGATGAGGTGCCGGTGGGGATCTTCGGAGGGGAACTGAAGATTTCCATGAGAGAGATCTTTGAAGAGATCAGAAATCTCGGGATAGAATAAAAATAAAAATGTAGTTGAGGGATGAGAAATGTTTGCAAAACAGAAGAACGATCTTGGGATCGACTGGGGAAAATTTTACCGAAATGTCATTGCGCTGGTGGTGCCTATGGCACTCCAGAATCTGATCAATGTGGGAGTGTCCGCGGCGGACGTCATCATGCTGGGAGGCGTTGGCGAGACGGCACTCTCGGGAGCGTCCCTGGCAGGACAGGTGCAGTATATCATGACCCTGTTCCTGTTCGGACTGACGTCGGGAGCTACCGTTCTGACCGCTCAGTACTGGGGAAAGGGGGACCGGACTTCGATCGAAAAGATCCTGGGGATGGCAGTGAAGGCGGGAGTCTGCGTGACCGCGCTCTTTACCGTGGCGGCGCTTGCCATACCGGGAACGCTGATGCAGATCTTTACCAGCGACCCTGCTGTGATCTCGGAAGGTATCAAATACCTGCGGATCGTGGCGTTCTCCTATGTGCTGATGGGAATTACCCAGGCATATCTGTATATCATGAGAAGTGTGGAGAGGGTCATTGTTGCGACGGTGGTCTATCTGCTGTCGCTCCTGTGCAATATCGTGCTGAACTCCATCTTCATCTTCGGGCTGCTGGGGTGTCCCGCGATGGGGGTAAGCGGAGCTGCTCTCGGAACGCTCTGCTCCCGTATCCTGGAGGTGATCCTGGTAGCGGGGTATGCACATTTCTTTAACAGGGACGTGAAGCTGAGATCAAAATATGTACTTCACACAGACAGCGTGCTGTTCCGTGATTTTATGAGATATGCCCTTCCGGTCATTGTCAACGAGGTGATGTGGGGGCTGGGAACCGCGGCGAATACTGCGATCCTGGGACATATGGGCAGCTCTGCCGTGGCGGCCAATTCGGTGGCACAGGTGGCGAGACAGCTTGCCACGGTAGTGTCCTTCGGATTATCAAGTGCAGCCGCGATCTATCTTGGAAAGACCATCGGAGAGAAGAAAACGGAACATGCAAGAGCATATTCAAAACGATTTATCCTGCTCAGCGTCATAATGGGCGTCCTGGGAGGCGCAGTGATCCTGGCGGTGTCGCCTTTCGCCGCTGCGGCGCTCTCTCTGTCGGAGACAGCAAGAGGATACCTGCGGTTTATGTTTTTCGTGATGTCCTACTTTGTGGTCGGGCAGGCGTACAATACGACAATGGTCGTGGGAATCTTCCGTTCGGGAGGGGATACCAGATTCGGCCTGATCCTGGATGTGAGCACCATGTGGTGCTGTTCCATCCTTCTCGGCTTTATAGCTGCTTTTGTACTGAAGCTCAGCGTCCCGGTGGTGTATGTGATTCTGATGAGCGATGAGATCATCAAAATTCCGATCACCACATGGCGGTACCGAAAGTACAGATGGCTCAGGGACGTGACCAGGGAAAAGAATGACATATCCGGCATGCAGGCGTAAAACGGAGATATATTTTCCGTTTTTTGTGAAACATTTCTAAAGCCTTATAAAAGAAATGTGAACTCTATTGACTCGAAACAGATATATAGTATTATTTTATATTAGGGCCTGATTTCAGAGATGGCGATGCGTTTCTGATCAGGATAGGGCCGAAGAGGAAGGAGCAGTACAGAACATGGGAAAAGTAATCGGGATCGATCTTGGAACGACAAACAGCTGTGTGTCGGTGGTGGAGAATAATGTTCCTGTCATTATACCCGGGGCATCGGGAAGCATGACGACTCCGAGCGTAGTGGCGTTTACGAAAAAGGGAGAAAGGCTGGTAGGCGAGAGTGCCCGGAGACAGGCTGTTACAAATCCGGACCGGACGATCAGTTCGGTGAAAAGACACATGGGAACAAACTGGAGTGTGAAGATCGACGGAACCGAGTATAAACCCCAGACGATCAGTGCTATGATCCTGAGACAGCTGAAGAAGGATGCTGAGGAATTTATCGGCGAAGAGGTAACAGATGCGGTCATCACTGTTCCTGCCTATTTTAATGATATCCAGAGGCAGGCGACAAAAGACGCCGGCCGGATCGCCGGACTGAATGTGAAGCGCATCATCAATGAGCCGACCAGCGCGGCACTGTCCTACGGACTGAATCACGGAGAGGCGCAGAAGGTAATGGTCTATGACCTGGGCGGAGGAACATTTGACGTGTCCATCATTGAGATCGGAGACGGTGTGGTGGAAGTCCTGGCGACGGCAGGAGATAATCACCTTGGAGGGGATGATTTCGACGAGAGGATCGTGGAGTGGATCGTACAGAACTTCCGCAGTGAGCATCATGTGGATCTGAACAAGGATTTCGCGGCAATGCAGCGTGTACGGGACGCGGCGGAGAGGACAAAGAAGGAACTCTCATCCTCCGGAACGTCACACATTGTCCTGCCTTATCTGACTCAGGTAAAGGGAGAGCCGGTCCACATGGATATGACTCTCACAAGGGCAAAATTCGAGGAACTGATCAGCGACCTGATCGCAAGGACAGAGGAACCGGTTCGGAATGCGTTAAATGACGCGCGGATCAATCCTTCCCAGCTCGGAAGAGTACTCCTTGTCGGCGGTTCCACACGTATTCCTGCGATCCAGGAAAAGGTGCGTCGGATGACGGGAAAAGAGCCTTCCAAGAATATCAATCCGGATGAATGCGTGGCGAAAGGTGCGGCGATTCTGGGCAGCACGCTTCAGGGAAACGGTCTTGTGGCGGCAGGCACGGGTAAGGATCTGCTCCTTCTGGATGTGACCCCGATGAGCCTTTCTATCGAGACAGTAGGCGGCGTGGCGACAAGGCTGGTTGAGAGGAATACTACGCTTCCGACCCGCTATTCCAGAATTTTTTCCACCGCGGCACCTTACCAGAGAACGGTGGAGATCCACGTGCTTCAGGGGGAACGTCCCATGGCAAGGGATAATAAGACGATCGGCAAGTTCAAACTGAAAGGGATAAAGTCAGCTCCTGCGGGAGTACCCCAGATCGAGGTGACGTTTGACATCGATGCGAACGGTATCCTGAAAGTGTCAGCGAGAGATCTGGATACAGGGAAAGAGCAGTCCATCACGATCACGGCGAACGACAGGATGTCTGAGGAGGAAATCAGTCAGGCAATGGCGGATGCGCAGCAGTATGCAGGTCTGGATCAGGTGCGAAGGGAAGCGATGGAAGTGCTGAATGATTCCCAGAGCCTTCTGGCAAAAGCGGAACAGGCAGTGAAGACTGCCGGGAAGAAGCTGGACAAGCCGGTAAAGAAGCAGTTGAAAACAGATATCGGACGCCTCAGAAAGCTGGTCGTGAAATGCAGACTGGATAAGGTGACGGAAGCGGAAGTTGAGGAGATGAGATCGGCAAAAGCTCAGCTCGAGAACAGCGCGGCCGGAATGATCTGATTCAGCGAGTTACAGTTCACTATAATTCTGTAACAAAGGATTTGACGAAAAATTAACAATTTTGTACAAGATTGCGGCATAATATGTTATACTATCGGAGTAGGCCGTCTGCAGTGCGGGGTGAAAAGCGTTTCCTCAGACTGCGTCGGTGAAAATTTTCAGAGAGAAGGTAAATCAATTATGGCAGAAACACAGAACAACGGCGAATGTACGGAAGAATCCTGTGCAGGCTGTGCGCATGCAGATTCCTGCAGCAGCAAAAAGACAGATTTTCGTGAGCCGGCGAACAAGTATTCACAGATAAAGAAGGTCATTGGAGTCGTTAGTGGAAAAGGCGGAGTCGGAAAGTCTCTTGTGACGGCTTCTCTGGCAAGGCTGATGAGAGAGAAAGGATACAAAGTCGGTATCCTTGACGCGGATATCACAGGGCCCTCGATCCCGAAGATGTATGGAATACACACAAAAGCGTCCGGGACAGAAGAGAATATGATCTTCCCGTGTACCGCGAAAGACGCGACACAGGTAATGTCAGTCAATCTTCTTCTGCCGAACGAATCAGATCCTGTGATCTGGAGAGGACCGATCATCGCAGGTGTCGTAAAACAGTTCTGGACAGATGTGATGTGGGGAGATCTGGATTATCTGTTTGTAGATATGCCGCCGGGAACAGGCGACGTGCCGCTGACTGTATTCCAGTCTCTTCCGGTGGATGGTGTCGTTATCGTGACATCTCCGCAGGAACTGGTGCAGATGATCGTGAAAAAAGCATATAATATGGCTCAGGCAATGAACATTCCGGTACTCGGAGTAGTTGAAAACTACAGCTATGTAAAATGTCCGGACTGCGGAAAAGAGATCAAGATCTTTGGCGAGAGCCATATTGATGAGACTGCGTCAGAACTGGGCATTCCGGTTCTTGGAAAGATGCCGGTGGATGCGGAACTCGCGAAAGCGGTAGAGGACGAGAAGTTCTATGAAGTTCAGAATCAGTATCTGGACGGAGAAAAGATTGTTTCCTGTTTTGAAGGAACAGAAAAATAGAATATATGATTGGCAGGACCGGTGTGGAAGGGCTGTTGTTGAACGGAATATCGTATCATACAGTACACCATACCGGTCTTGTCCGTTTGACGGAGGTATGGTGAATGATAGGACAGAGAGTAGAAATATGGAAAAAAGAAGAGTATTCCTATGCAGATGCTTATGATTTTATTCCGCTTCTGGTGAGTTATATCCATGAAGATAAAAAAATACGCCCGGCCATGCTGGTCGTTCCCGGCGGAGCGTACCGCTATGCTTCACCGTCCGAGGGAGACGTGGTGGCGAGATGGTTTTATAAGGCGGGATATAATGTGTTTGTGCTGGCATATACGGTCAACTATCTGGACGAACCTCTGGACAGGGTGCCTCTCAACGATATTTCCAGAGCAGTGCGGATCATAAGAAAACATGCAGAGGCATGCAGTATCGATCCGGATCAGATCGTTGTATGCGGCTTCTCAGCGGGAGGACATCTCTGTGCCAGCCTTTGTGTGCATTATAAAGATGTGAAAGACTGCCGTCCGGAATATGATGAAGTTTCAAACCGTCCGGACGCGGCTATTCTTGCATATCCTGTGATCACTTCAAAGGGATATGAAGACAGTGAATCTTTCCGGGCGCTTCTCGGGGAAAAGCCGGATGCAGAGGAGCTGAAGTATATGACGCTGGAAGACTATGTGACGGAAGATACGCCCCCGTGCTTCATCTGGCAGACGGCACCGGATGCGACTGTCCCCGTAGAACACAGTTGTATTTTTGCAGACGCTTGCAGAAAGGCGGGGGTTAAATATGCCCATCATGTATTTTCAGACGGCGTGCATGGAATGTCCATCGCAAATGAGGACTGGCTGGAAGAGAAAAACCGGGATCCGTATACTCTGGAACAGCTTGTGAAACTCGCTTCTGCAATCCGGGAAGGAAAGACAAAGTATCCTGTGGAAAAAGGAGAAGAGATACTGGAAGAGCGCGGGATCTCAAAGCCCAGGCCGGAGAAATGGACGCCGGAAGTAAAAGAACATCTCCGCCGCGTTCTCGATGAAGTCGGCATGTGGCCGGAAATGGCGGTGAGATGGCTGGAACGCATACTGGAGGAAGAAAAATGAGATTATTGTTTATACGACACGGAGATCCGGATTATGAAAATGATACCGTCACAGAAAAAGGGAAAAGAGAGGTGGAACTTCTCGCACAGAGAGCGGAAAGCCTTGAACTGGGTCACTGTTTTGTCTCACCCCTGGGAAGGGCTCAGGATACGGCGGCCCCTTCTCTGGCGAGAACGGGAAAGAACGCGGAGACGCTCGATTGGCTGGAAGAGTTTCCGGCGAAGATAGATCTCAATAAAGTCCCTCATCTGATAAAAGCATATCCTGATACGAAAACAGAAGGCGGAAGATATCTCCCGCGGATCATATGGGATGTTGTTCCTTCGTACTGGACAGAGCACAGTGAATATTCAGATTCAGAAAAATGGAGAACAACGGAAATCAGCTGTAATTCGGATCTTGTTGAAACATATGACAGGGTTACGGGAGAGTTTGACAGACTGCTGGAACAATACGGATATGTCAGAGATGGTGCGCACTACCGTGTAGAGAGGGAAAGTAACGAGACGCTTACTTTTTTCTGTCATTTTGGCGTGAGCTGTGTGCTGATGTCTCATTTGTGGAGCATGTCTCCGTTTGTGCTCTGGCACAGCCTGGCGCTGGCGCCTTCTTCTGTAACTGAGATCGTTACAGAGGAGAGGGAGAAAGGTATCGCATATTTCCGTGGGCTTAAGATCGGCGATATATCCCATCTCTACGCGGGACATGAACCTGTTTCTTTTGCTGCAAGGTTTGCCGAAACCTACGGGAATAAAGATCAGAGACACTGACATTCGTAAGAACGTATGCATAATATAAAGAAAAAAGGAGTTTTTCTGTTATGGCATATGAGACATATGAAAAGATCGAGGGTGTGATCCAGAGCGTAAACAGGGGGGATTCCTGCTGTTCCATGATGCTTTCCCTGATCAGTAATTCCAATATTGTGAACGTGGTCGTATCCGGTGATACGACGATCATTGATAATATACGGCTTCGCGCAGGTCTGCGTGTCGCCGTATTTTACGATGCGAATCTTCCCACACCGGCTGTTTATCCGCCTCAGTTCAGAGCGGAGATCATCACATCTCTCCGGAGAGGGCAGCAGGCGATGCTGGCTTATTTCGATGAAAATCTTGTTTCGGACGACAATTCACTCCAACTCAATATCGGGCCTATGACAAATATCGTCACTCTGAACGGCCAGCCTTACACGTGTACTCCGGAAAATTCGGAACTGCTTGTCTATTATACGAACACAACATTCAGTATTCCCGCTATGACGACACCACAGAAGATCATAGTGATGTGCCAGTACTAGAGAAGGAACTTTGGATATGAAAATAAGAAACAGATGCTGTATTTTACGGCATCTGTTTCTGTCTGTTTGGGTAGAAAATAGTCGAACAAAAAGTATTGTTTACCAAATATTTCCAATTTACCATATTAAAGGAATGGGGTCTCAAAGGTGGGAGGATATTGTTATGAATTACAAAAGAATAATCATCAGTATTCTTGATTCTCTGGGTGCGAGTAAGTCATATACAGGTTATGATTACGTTGTATATGGCATGCAGTTAATGCTGGAAGACAAGGAATGTGTAACGTGCATCACAAAATCTCTGTATCTCGATATCGCCAGGCATTATAATACCACCTGGAACTGTGTTGAGAAGAACATAAGAACCGTCGTAAACTCGATATGGGATTCCGGAAGCAGTGAACTTCTGGAGACAGTGTTCAGAAAGTCGAAAAAGAAGAAAAGGCCGACAAACAAAGAATTTTTCAAGCATCTTTACGACTATATCACACAGATTGAAACTCATATGGAAATACCCGAGATGCAGGTTTCGATGATCTGTCCGATATCGAATAAATACTGTGAATCCTTATCCGTGTTTTATACAAAGATATTGGACACTGCCGGCAGAGCAGGATAAAAATAAAAGAAATGAAGGGGATGGAGGAAACTTCATCCCTTTTATCGTGAAAAAACAGATTGTACAAAAGTGCGTTTCCAGAATAAAAAGAAATTTCAGTCTTCCTTTTTTAGATAAAGTCTGATATAATAATAAAGCTGTGGAGATTCAGTGGAAAAGAAATTCATGGCACTATATTAGTTGGAGACGTATCGAAGTGGTCATAACGGGGCGCACTCGAAATGCGTTTGCCCTCCGGGGCACGAGGGTTCGAATCCCTCCGTCTCCGT
>DWVT01000028.1 GCA_019120075.1 Candidatus Mediterraneibacter excrementigallinarum | reverse complement strand
TAATCTGCCGGCGTCTCAGCGCGGCGGATCATCTGTACGCTTCCGTCCTCCTTCAGGAGCAGTTCCGCTGATTTAAGTTTTCCATTATAGTTGTATCCCATAGAAAATCCATGGGCTCCTGTATCATGGATGATCAGGTAGTCTCCCATATCGATCTTCGGCAGCATCCGGTCAATAGCAAACTTGTCATTGTTTTCGCAGAGAGATCCTGTCACATCATATTTATGGTCACAGGGCGCGTCTTCTTTTCCCGCAACGGTGATATGATGATATGCTCCGTACATTGCAGGGCGCATCAGATTGACCGCGCAGGCATCAACGCCGATATACTCTTTATATGTGTGTTTCTCATGGATCGCTTTTGTCACAAGGCATCCATAGGGTCCCATCATATAGCGGCCAAGCTCCGTATAGATCGCCACGTCGCCCATTCCTGCCGGAACAAGGACCTCTTCATAAACCTTGCGCACGCCCTCTCCGATGGCATAGATATCGTTCGGCTCCTGGTCCGGTCTGTAGGGGATACCGATCCCACCGGAAAGATTGATGAATCCGATATGGACTCCTGTTTCTTTCGCCAGTCTCACCGCCTGCTCAAAAAGAACTTTCGCCAGCATCGGGTAATAATCGTTTGTTACGGTGTTGCTGGCAAGGAATGCATGTATACCAAATTCCTTCGCGCCCTTTTCTTTCAGGATCTTGAACGCTTCTGTGATCTGCTCCGTAGTCATTCCGTATTTTGCATCCCCCGGATTGTCCATGATGTCATTGCTGATCTTAAACAGTCCGCCGGGATTATAACGGCAGCTGATCGTCTCCGGGATATGTCCGATCGCCTTCTCCAGAAAATCAATGTGAGTGATATCATCAAGATTGATGATCGCTCCCAGTTTATCCGCCAGAACAAAATCCTGCTCCGGAGTGTCATTTGAAGAGAACATGATATCGTGTCCTGTGATCCCCACTGCGTCAGAAAGCATCAGCTCCGTATAGGATGAGCAGTCGCTTCCGCATCCGTATTCTTTCAGAATCTGCATCAGAAACGGATTTGGCGTCGCTTTTACAGCGAAATATTCTTTATATCCAGGATTCCATGAAAACGCCTCCTTCAGCGCCTTTGCGTTCGCGCGGATCCCCTTTTCATCGTAGAGATGAAAAGGAGTCGGATATTTTTTTACGATTTCTTCGATCTGCTCTTTTGTAACAAATGTCTTTTTACTCATCTTTCGCTTGTTCTCCTTTTCGTATTTTAATCAGTTCAATTTCATTTGCCAGGGCGTTTTTAAATACCGTGACAAAATTTCTCTGTCCCGAGTACAGACAGGTATTCATACTCCCCTGCCCATATTCTCCCGAGAGTACATATTTTGAATCTGTGATCAGCCCGATCTGCTTTTCCTTCGGATCAGTGATATAGACGACCGCCCCTGGAAGTTCAAAAGTACTGTCCGTCACAAGGACCACTTTTTTCTTCCCGGACACCAGCTTCTCAAGCTGGGGCCGCACTTCTTCCAGACAGAGGGATGAACCTGACATGTAGACACGCTCCTCCGTCCTCTCCAGAAGGTTCAGCATCCTGTCCCGGATATTTGCCTCTCCCTCCACAGTGATGTAACCATCTTCATCACCGCTCTCACACGGAAGATTTGCAGCCAGCCATTCTTTCTCCCTTGCCATACGGCGCAGCCGGTTACCGCAAAACTCCTCTGTGCTGACCGGGATATACCGCTTTGCTGATTCCTCCACCAGATATGCGGCTCCCTTCTCCACCAGTGCCGCAAGACATGTATACGCGTTGGACCGGGATATTCCCGCTGCTTTTGCGATCTCATATCCGGACTGTTTCCCTCCAGAGAGAAGTTTTCTGTATACAAGGGCTTCCTGCCTGGACAGTCCGAAATCTGTCAGATACAGGGTAAATCTGTCTTCTTCTGCCATCCTTGCTCCTCTCGTGGTAGTAGTTGTTCTTTTCAGGAACACTATACACCGGCATATATCCTCTGTCAATATGTTTTTTCCTTTCCATGGCTTATCAGGAATCTTTCTCATTTTCCGGTTCCCCGGACACAGAACGCCCCGGAGGAATCCGGTTCATCTCCGTTCCTCCGGGGCGTTATTCTTTCACTGCACAGCAGCTAGCCTGCAGTACAGCGTCGCTTATATTTTATTATTCTACTGTTGCGATCCTCATCATATTGCTGGTAGCCGTATGCTCCTGAGAAATATTCTGTGAGGGGATACCTGCCGTAAGGACAACCACATCTCCCGGTTCGATATACTTTTTCACCGTTGCCAGTTCAATAGCTCCGTTGCACATATCGTCCGTTGTATTGTATCTTATAGTCTTCAGCGGTCTCACTCCCCAGTAGATGGACATTCTTCTCAATGTTCTCTCATTCGGAGTGATGCCCAGGATATCCTGTTTCGGTCTCAGCTTGGAGACAACCCTTGTGGTGGCGCCGGACACAGACGGCGTGATGATGCATTTTGCGTTCAGGTTTGCCGCCGCAAGAACAGAGGAATATCCGATCGCGCTGGACAGCCCGCTCTTGATATGTCCGCCGTTCTTTTCCAGCATGGCATCATAGTCAAGGTGCTGTTCTGTGTTCTCAATGATATGCACCATCATCTGAAGCGCTTCCAGCGGATATTTTCCCTGTGCGGTCTCACCGGAAAGCATCACTGCATCGGTTCCGTCGTATACCGCATTGGCAACGTCTGTCACTTCCGCTCTTGTCGGGCGCGGATTTCTGATCATGGAATCCAGCATCTGCGTTGCAGTGATAACTGTCTTGAAGTTGGCGTTGCATTTCTGGATCATCATTTTCTGGAGATACGGAACTTCCTCCGCCGGAATCTCAACTCCCAGGTCGCCTCTTGCCACCATGATCCCGTCTGCCGCGCGGATGATCTCGTCGATATTGCGGATTCCCTCTGCATTCTCGATCTTCGCAATGATCGGGATATATGGCGCGTTCAGTTCTTTCAGATATGCCTTGATCGCGAGTACACACTCTGCGTTTCTTACAAAGGACGCTGCGATGAAATCAATCCCCTGCTCCACGCCAAACTTGATATCATCCTTATCCTTTTCCGTGATCGCCGGGAGACGGACCGGGACATTCGGCACATTGACTCCTTTTTTCTCTCCAAGCTCCCCGCCGTTTACGACCTCACAGATGATCTCATTCTCTCGTTTTCCTACAACCTTCAGGCCGATCAGGCCGTCGTCGATCAGGATCGTGGACTCCCTGTCCACATCCTGGACAAGTCCTTCATAGGAGATGGATACCTTCTTCTCGTCTCCCTCGACCTGCTCTGTGGTCAGGATAAACGTAGCTCCGGTCTCCAGCATTACCTTCTTTCCGCCCTTCAGCACTCCGGTACGGATCTCCGGTCCCTTTGTGTCCAGAAGGATTGCCGTGTTGGCATGCTCTTCTTCCCTGAGCTGTTTGAGCAGGTCCATCCTGCCTTTATGTTCTTCGTGATCTCCATGTGAGAAATTGAATCGAGCCACATCCATTCCGTTCTGGATCAGCTTTCTCATAAGATCCCTGTTATTTGTATTCGGTCCCATTGTACAGACTACTTTTGTTTTCTTCATTCTGTTTGTCCTCTCCTTTTCAAGTCTTTTACATTTTTCACTTCACATGTTCATGCGTAAACAGATGATCCTGGCAGTACTCATAGTTTCCCTTGCATTTTGAGCAGAAACGGAACTCCAGGTTCGGATCGTCCAGCTCCGTGCGGCCGCAGACCGCGCAGCGGTGCCTAGCTCCTCCGGCGTAGGTCATATGCGGTCTTGACTGCTTTCTGAATTTCGCCTTCCGGGCCTGTTCTCTCGGGCCGAAACGGCGCATATTCCTGCTGGACAGGAAAAAAATGACAAAGTTAAGCAGTGACGCAGCAATGGCGACACGGCTGACGATCCCTCCTGTAATAAAATAGTAGAGGGCCATCACCGCGTAGACGAGCGCCATCCATTTCATCTTGATCGGCAGGACAAAATAAAGCAGCACTTCCATATCCGGATAAATCGCCGCAAATGCCAGGAAAATCGACATTGTGATATAGTTGGTGCTCACCAGGCCGATGGACGACAGCGGTACTTCCGTCCCGTACAGCGCGAAAAATACACCGTAAAGGATAAATACCGCGATCACGGTAAACAGGATTCCTGAAAAAATATAAACATTATACCGGAATGTTCCCCATGTTCTTTCCAGCGCCGTTCCAAGAGAATAATACAGCAGCACCAGAAAGAGAAGGGATATCGGATTCGTGGTAGGCGGGATCAGCACCCAGGAGATGATCCTCCATATCTGTCCTCTCAGGATAAGTGCCGGCTCCAGTGTCAGCCAGCCGATCAGATTCGGCATAAGATAGATGATACCGCACCCGATCACATATCCGGCAAGCAGATATACGGTCAGATTCGGTATCGCGTAACGTCCTAATTTTCTTTCTAATTTGTCCAGCCAGTTCAAAAACAACTACTCCTTACTTTACCATTGTTATTTTAATTTCTATCTAATTGTATATTCCCGCAATCTGTTTGTCAAACATATGTTGGCTCTTTTCGGGAGTTTAACAGTATCTTTATATAAATTACCCATATCACGAGGAATTATTTTCAAATCCCGCATAATAATAACAATTGTCTTTTTCATCATCCTGTCGTATAATGTAAATTGTTGCGAATACGAAAACACATTTAATAGGAAGTAACTCATATAAATGGAAAAAGATAACTACAAAAGATTGGGGATTGAACTATGAATTTGAATGAATTACATACTCTTGGAATCGACATCGGTTCCACCACAGTCAAAATTGCAGTACTTGACAGCGAAAATGAGGTTCTCTTCTCGGATTATGAAAGACATTTTGCAAATATCCAGGAGACATTGTCAGACCTTCTCGGACGCGCCATCTACAAGCTCGGACCGATCCAGGTTTCTCCGGTCATCACCGGAAGCGGCGGCCTCTCTCTTGCCAAACATCTGGGAGTTCCCTTTGTGCAGGAGGTCATCGCTGTATCCACTGCACTGCAGGATTATGCGCCCCAGACCGATGTGGCGATCGAACTTGGCGGTGAGGACGCCAAGATCATCTACTTTGAGGGCGGTAATATTGAGCAGAGGATGAACGGCGTCTGTGCCGGAGGTACAGGCTCCTTTATCGACCAGATGGCATCCCTGCTGCAGACAGATGCTGCCGGACTGAATGAATATGCGAAAAACTACAAGGCGCTCTACTCTATCGCGGCGCGTTGCGGTGTGTTCGCAAAATCTGATATCCAGCCGCTTATCAACGATGGAGCTTCCAAGGAAGACCTTGCCGCTTCCATCTTCCAGGCAGTTGTAAACCAGACGATCAGCGGGCTTGCCTGCGGAAAACCGATCCGCGGACACGTTGCTTTCCTGGGCGGCCCCCTGCACTTTCTTTCCGAACTGCGCGCTGCTTTTGTGCGCACACTGAAGCTGGACGATGAGCACACGATCGCGCCGAACCATTCGCATCTGTTTGCAGCCATCGGAAGTGCGCTGAACTCCAAGAAAGACACTGTAGTCGCGCTGCGCGAACTGCAGAACCGTCTTGCCGGAAAGATCCAGATGGAGTTCGAGGTAGAGCGTCTCGAACCGCTCTTCGCCTCAACTGCAGAATATGAAGAATTCACTGCACGCCACGCAAAACATCAGGTTCCGGTAAAGGACCTGGCTACATACAAAGGGAAGGCTTTCCTCGGGATCGATGCGGGATCCACTACAACGAAGGCTGCACTGGTAGGCGAGGACGGAACACTTCTGTACTCCTTCTATCATAATAATGACGGAGATCCGCTGGGAACTACGATCTCTGCCATCAAAGACATCTACAGCCAGCTTCCGGAAGGCGTAGAGATCGTACATTCCTGCTCTACCGGATACGGCGAGGCGCTGATCAAAGCGGCTCTCATGCTGGATGAAGGAGAAGTGGAGACAGTAGCCCACTACTATGCTGCAGCGTTCTTCGAGCCGGACGTAGACTGTATTCTGGACATCGGCGGTCAGGATATGAAATGTATCAAGATCAAAAACCAGACCGTGGACAGCGTACAGCTCAACGAGGCATGCTCCTCCGGATGCGGTTCTTTCATTGAGACCTTTGCAAAATCTCTGAACTACTCCGTAGAAGATTTTGCTCATGAAGCGCTCTACGCACAGAACCCCATTGATCTGGGAACACGCTGTACTGTTTTCATGAACTCAAAGGTAAAACAGGCTCAGAAAGAGGGAGCTTCCGTTGCGGATATCTCCGCCGGCCTCGCCTACTCTGTCATCAAGAACGCCCTGTTCAAAGTGATCAAAGTATCCGACGCCTCTGAGCTTGGAAAACATATCGTAGTACAGGGAGGAACCTTCTACAATAATGCGGTTCTGAGAAGTTTCGAGAAAATCGCCAACTGTCAGGCGATCCGTCCGGATATTGCCGGAATCATGGGCGCTTTCGGCGCAGCCCTTATCGCAAGGGAGCGCTATGTTGAGTGCGAAGGAACGACCATGCTCTCCATCGACGACATCCGTTCCCTGGAATATTCAACCACAATGACGAAATGCCGCGGATGCACCAACACCTGCCGTCTGACCATCAACCATTTCAGCGGCGGAAGAAAATTTATCACAGGAAACCGCTGCGAACGCGGTCTCGGCAAAGAAAAATCAAAAAATACGATGCCGAACCTGTTCGATTACAAGTTCCACAGATATTTTGACTACACTCCTCTTGAGGAGTCTGAGGCAAAAAGGGGCGTGATCGGAATCCCCCGTGTCCTCAATATGTACGAAAACTATCCGTTCTGGTTCACCTTTTTCACGAAGCTGGGATTCCGGGTCGTACTCTCTCCCGCTTCCACAAGAAAGATCTACGAGCTGGGCATTGAGTCCATCCCCAGTGAATCAGAATGTTATCCGGCCAAACTGGCGCATGGACATGTACAGTGGCTGATCAACGAAGGTGTAAAACACATCTTCTATCCTTCCATTCCTTATGAAAGAAATGAATTCAAGGATGCAAACAACCACTATAACTGTCCTATTGTCACCTCCTACCCGGAGAACATCAAAAACAATATGGACCCCATCGTCAACGGTGAAGTTGACTTCATTCATCCCTTCCTCTCCTTTGACAGCGAAGAGCATATCTCCTACCGTCTGATCGAGGAGCTTGGGAAGAAATTTAACCTCTCCGATGAGGAGATCCGTTCTGCCGTCCATGACGCATGGACCGAACTGGCGGCATGCCGTGAGGATATGCGCCGTAAGGGTGAGGAAACGATCAAGTTCTTAAATGACACAGGAAACAGAGGTATTGTTCTGGCAGGGCGTCCGTACCACATTGACCCTGAGGTCAACCACGGACTGCCGGAGATGATCACGTCCTACAATATCGCTGTGCTGACAGAGGATTCCGTCTCTCACCTGCATCAGGTAGAGCGTCCGCTAAATGTCATGGACCAGTGGATGTATCACTCCCGTCTGTACGCTGCGGCAAACTATGTAAAAACCACTGACAACCTGGAACTGATCCAGCTCAACTCCTTCGGATGCGGACTGGACGCGGTCACCACGGACCAGGTGGCTGAGATTCTTACGAACTCCGGCAAGATCTACACCACTCTCAAGATTGACGAGGTCAACAACCTGGGAGCGGCAAGGATCCGTGTCCGTTCCCTTCTCGCGGCCATCCGCGTCAGGGATCAGCATAAAGCCGCACGTGAGATCAAACCGGCATCCATCGAAAAAGTGCCGTTCACAAAGGAAATGCGCGACACCTACACGATCCTCTGCCCCCAGATGTCTCCGATCCATTTCGAGCTTCTGGAACCCGCGTTCCGCGCTGCGGGATACAAGATCGAGGTGCTGCCCAATGACAACCGTCAGGCAGTGGATATGGGCCTGAAATATGTAAATAATGATGCATGTTACCCTTCGCTGATCGTTGTAGGACAGATCATGGATGCAGTCCTGTCCGGTCAGTATGATACGGATCATCTGGCAGTTATCATCAGCCAGACCGGAGGCGGATGCCGTGCTTCCAATTATATCGGTTTCATCCGCCGGGCGCTGAAAAAGGCCGGATACGGACATATTCCGGTCATCTCCATCAACTTAAGCGGTCTGGAGTCAAACCCGGGATTCAAGATCACACTGCCTCTGGCTGTGCGTGTGGCGTATGCAGCGGTATTCGGAGATATCTTCATGAAATGTGTGTACCGCATGCGCCCTTACGAAGCAGTACCGGGAACCACCAATGCCCTCCACCGCAAATGGGTGAGCGTATGCCAGAAATTTGTCTCCGAGGGTTATCCGTCACGCAGAAAATTCAAAAAGCTCTGCCAGGATATCATCAATGATTTTGACAACATCGAGATCCTGGATATCAAGAAGCCCCGTGTCGGCGTAGTCGGTGAGATTCTCGTCAAATTCCTTCCCGCAGCGAACAACCACCTGGTTGATCTTCTGGAGGCGGAAGGAGCTGAGGCAGTGGTTCCGGATCTGATCGATTTCATGCAGTACTGCTTCTATAATCAGAACTTCAAGGTGTCCCACCTTGGATTTGCCAAGTCAAAGGCACTGATCGGAAACCTGGGAATCAAAGCCGTAGAATGGCTCCGTGCCCCGGCTTCCAAAGCATTTGCCAAAAGTAAGCACTTTACTCCTCCGGCTCATATCGAAGATCTGGCAAAAATGGCGTCTGAGATTGTCTCCATCGGCAATCAGACCGGAGAGGGCTGGTTCCTCACCGGAGAAATGCTGGAACTGATCCACAGCGGCGCCGGCAATATCGTGTGTACACAGCCCTTTGCCTGCCTCCCGAACCATGTCGTGGGAAAAGGTGTTATCAAGGAGCTCCGCCGCCGCTATCCGACCTCGAATATCGTTGCCATCGACTTCGATCCGGGAGCAAGTGAAGTCAACCAGCTCAACCGTATTAAGCTGATGCTCTCAACCGCATTTAAGAACCTGGAGAAGGAAGAATCAGCGTCAGAAAGTGAATCGGAAGAAGAAAGCGCCTGATATAATCCGAAGCAGAATAAACGAAACTGAAACGTCCGTCATGTAATCCATGGCGGACGTTTTCCATCACCCGGTCAATGACTGCCCCGGCAGGCAGGTCAGCCGGACAGAGCTTATTGCAGAAAAAAATGCCGGATACAGAAAAAGGACAACCGCCTTTCTCTGTATCCGGCATTTTATTTTTGTATTTCTTACATATCGACTCCGTAAAGGAAGAACACGCCTCCGAACAGTCCGAAGATGATCCCCGCGTATCCTCCGGCGCAGATAATCTCCGCCAGCGATCCCATGAGATCTGCTCCCATCAATGAGCATACCACAATTCCCGCCAGCACGCCTGCCAGCGTCCATCCGATGATCATTACCGGAAGAAAAACTGATACCGCATGACTCCTGTCCATATGTCGATTGATAAAATTCCATAATCCTCTGTACATTCTGATCCCCCATTTCATGTCCGTCCGAAACATCCGGACTGTCATCTTATCTTTAAGGATAAGCATATTATAGGTTCAGAATGTAAAAACTATACTTCAGAGACTGCTAATTCTATGTTAAATTTATGGTTCCTGTGTCAAAAGGATCCTTCCTGCCGCCTCCGGCGTCTCTGCTATATAATCCGGTCCGGCGCTTTCAATCTCTTCACGGCTCCCATATCCGTAAAGCACTCCCAATGAGCAGAGTCCTGCCCTCTTCGCACCTTCGATATCATAACGGCGGTCTCCCACCATGATAACAGTACTCCTGTCTTCCACCTTGCAGGATGCAAGCACATATTCGATCACTTCGCTCTTCTCCGTCCGTGTCCCGTCCATCAATGCTCCGCCGATAAAGTCAAAATATCCTGCGATCCCAAAATGTTCTGCGATCTGTACTGCGTATTTTTCCGGCTTTGAAGTCGCCATAGCCACTGTGATCCCTGCATCCTTCAGCCGCTTCAGAAGCGGAGCCACGCCGTCATAGACACGGTTCTCAAAGATTCCTCTCTCTCCGTAATACTCCCGGTAGGAAGTTACCATCTCAGCTGCTTCTTCATCTGTGATCCCGCAGAAATCGCGGAACTGCTCCTTCAGGGGAGGACCGATAAAACTCCTGAGCTGCTCCTCTCCGGGGACATCCATCCCGTGTTTCTCCAGAGCGTACCTCACGCCGCCCATGATCCCCGGACCGGAATCCGTGATCGTACCGTCAAGATCCAGAAGTACTGTCTTATATTTCATATTGTTTCCTCCCATAAAACATCGTTTCCATTCATGAAAGTATGGTCTTCCGCCAAAATACTGTCCCGCTCTTGTCTTCCACTGTTTTCAGTAGCTTCGGATATGATCCCCTTCTTCGCTCTCTGTCTTGATCACCTTTCGGATCACCACATAATATCCGTAATCATCATTTACTTTCACGTAAACCCGGTCTCCTTCCCTGTGTCCGAGCAGGGCTTTTCCGATCGGAGACTCGATGCTGACAAGACCGTTCAGAGAACTTCCTCTGACTGAAGTCACGATCCGGTAAGTCTCCACCTCATCATCGTCCTCGCAGTAGATCTCAACCGTATTGTTAAGCCCTACCTCATCGGCTGCCGAATGATCCTCCACGATCACTGCGGTCTTCAACATTCTCTCCAGATATCGGATCCTGCTCTCATTCCGGTTCTTTTCCTTCTTTGCCGCGTGGTATTCAAAATTCTCGCTCAGATCTCCGTGAGAACGTGCCTCCTTGACCGCCTCGATCAGTTCTTTTCGCTCCACCAGTTTCCGGTGTTCAATCTCAGCCTTTATCTTCTCCACATCACTTTTTGTCAGTTTTTCCCGCATCATTTCAACCTCTTCCGCTTATTTAAGGCGCCTCTGCCCAAACGAAACAATTCCCATTTGAAAACAAAGGCTTACAGATGGAAAACTCTCAGGAGATTACTGTCTCCTGAGAGCATATTTCCAAAAAACATTTACTTATAAGATCTTATTTCACGATCAGAGATTTTCCAGTCATCTCTTTCGGCTGCTCCATTCCCATCAACTCGATCAGAGTCGGAGCGATATCTGCCAGGCAGCCGCCCTCTCTGAGCTTATAGGAAGGATCCGCATTTACAAGGATAAACGGCACCTGATTGGTAGTATGTGCTGTAAACGGCTCTCCTGTCTCCTCGTCGATCAACTGCTCTGCATTTCCGTGGTCAGCGCAGATGAACATCTGTCCGTCTACCTCTTTGATCGCGTCGACTGCTTTTCCTACACACTCGTCTACTGCCTCGATAGCCTTGATCGCTGCACTCTCAACTCCTGTATGTCCTACCATATCCGGATTTGCAAAGTTGATGATGATCACATCGTACTTTCCGGAACGGATTGCCTCGCACAGCTTATCGCACACTTCATACGCGCTCATCTCCGGTTTCAGGTCGTATGTGGCAACCTTCGGTGATTTTACGAGGATTCTGTCCTCGCCTTCGTTCGGCTCTTCCACACCGCCGTTGAAGAAGAACGTTACGTGAGCGTACTTCTCTGTCTCTGCGATACGTGCCTGCTTCAGCCCGTTTGCAGCAAGGAATTCGCCGAATGTATTCGTGATCTCTTCTTTCACAAATGCAACCAGTTTATTCGGAATCGTGACATCATACTCTGTAAAGCATACATATGTTGTCTTTACTCTTTCACCTCTGTCAAAGCCTGTGAAGTCGTCGTCACAGAATGCTCTCGTGATCTCTCTCGCACGGTCCGGGCGGAAGTTAAAGAAGATAATGGAATCTCCGTCTTTTACTGTAGCTGTCGGCGCACCGTTTTTCATGATCACGGTCGGAACAACAAATTCATCCGTCACTTCTTTATCGTAGGAAGCCTGGATTCCTTCCGGTGCGGACTCTGCCGTATCACCCTCTCCGTCTACAAGTGCCCTGTATGCTTTTTCCACACGATCCCAGCGGTTATCGCGGTCCATTGCATAGTAACGTCCTGCCACTGTGGCAACTTCACCGACACCGATCTCTTTCATCTTTGCTTCCAGCTCTTCCACATATTCTTTTCCGGATGCCGGAGGTGTGTCACGTCCGTCAAGGAAGCAGTGTACGTATACTTTCTCGATTCCCTGTCTCTTTGCCAGCTCGAGAAGTCCGTAGATATGTGTGTTGTGGCTGTGTACGCCGCCGTCGGAGACAAGTCCCATCAGGTGCAGCGCAGAATCATTTTTCTTCACATTCTCGCACGCTGCAAGAAGTGCTTTATTTTCAAAGAAGTCGCCGTCCTGGATCGCTTTCGTGATCTTTGTAAGATCCTGATATACGATACGTCCGGCACCCATGTTCAGATGTCCTACCTCGGAGTTTCCCATTTGTCCTTCCGGAAGGCCTACTGCCATCCCGCTGGCATTTCCTCTCACAAACGGATACTCTGCCATCAGCTTGTCCATCACCGGTGTAGCAGCCTCTGCCACTGCATTACCGTGTTTGTCGTTTCTTAAGCCGTAGCCGTCTAATATCATCAATACGGTTGGTCTCTTACTCATATCCATATCTCCTTTATCTGTACATTTGTGGTTTTTACTCCACTGCTTATTGTACCCGTTTTCATGGGATTTTTCAAGACGGGCTGTCCACATATTTTATCGATTATGAAAGAAACAGGCACCGGAAGTGCTATAAGGCGCATTCCAGGATTGTAAGCGGTCCCTTTGGCGACAGATTTCCATTTTGCGCGAGTGCGCATCCCTCGGAGCGTTTTTGTCTGATAGGAAACAGAGTTTCCTATCAAACAAAAAAGGAGAACAGACAGGCATCTCTATATGCTGTCTGTTCCCCTCACTGATACTGTTATCAGATATTATTTGTAGTTTACGATCTTTCCAAAGTCAGCCTTCAGGGATGCTCCACCTACAAGTCCTCCGTCGATGTCAGCCTGTGCGAAAAGCTCTGCCGCATTTCCCGCATTGACAGATCCGCCGTACTGGATACGGATTGCCTCTGCTGTAGCCTCATCATAAACCTCAGCTACACACTCGCGGATACCTTTGCATACTTCCTCAGCCTGCTCTGTTGTAGCAGTCTTTCCTGTTCCGATCGCCCAGATCGGCTCGTAAGCGATGACCATCGTCTTAGCCTGATCAGCTGTTACATTCTGGAGACCGACCTTTACCTGCTGACGGATAAAGTCCATTGTCACGCCCTGCTCTCTCTGC
>DWVT01000027.1 GCA_019120075.1 Candidatus Mediterraneibacter excrementigallinarum | reverse complement strand
ATCCTCGTCATCATTGGTCAGGATCGGAACATTCTTGTATCCTGCATCATCCAGTGCTTTCCGAAGAAGCGCGCTGTAATGAGTCAGACGGCAGTCTCCGATATATTTTGCCATACCGACAGCCGTATTCTCCACATCGTACTCCCCACTGTTTAATGCAGCCAGTATCTCTCCTATGACGATCTGAGCCGGGAAACAGATATCGTTGTGCACATATCGTTTTCCCATTTTGATCGCTTCCTCACGTCCCAGTTCCAGAGGAACCGCGCGGACTCCCTGGGCGCTGAATACAGCTGCCATAAGACGGCTGAAGGCATGAGATGTATTTGGGATCAGAACAGTCTTTACTTTTCTGTCTGCCTTTTCAAACTTGACCGGATAGGGATCCTGAAGCTTATGTACCTCCGTTTTTCTTCCCTGCTCCCTGCGCATGATGATCGTTTCCAGGAAAGACCGCACACGGATACGAAGCGGTCCCTGAATATCACTCTCATCCACCTTCAGGATAAGAGGCGTCTTCCCCGAGATCTCATTCATCATACGGACGATCTCGTCTGACAGGTAGGCATCATGTCCGCAGCCGAAACTTACGATCTGGACATATTCCAGACTTTCTTTCTCCGCTGCCATGATCGCGGAGGAGAGCATCCTTGCATGAAAGTTGTTTACAACATCCAGACGGCTCATGCTCAGATCTTCTTCCTCTGTCCCCGGCAGAGAATCCGCCGTCAGGACCGGAATCCCCATTCCTGTGAACATTTCCGGAAGTTCGTGATTGACCAGGGAATCATTCTGATAAGGCCTGGACGCCAGGACAACCGCGAATTTTCCTGATTCTTCCACCTGTTTGAGGACTTCAGCGCCTTTTTTCTTCAGGTCCGCATGGAACAGATCCTGTGCCTGATTTCCCGCCTGGACCGCTCTTTTTGTCTCCTCTGCAGGAATCTGAAATTTTTCTTCCATATAATGTACGAGCTGGCGCTCCTGATCCTCCTGGGTGTACCAGTGGAAAAGCGGAGCATCATATGGAATCCCCCACATCTTCTCGGGATTGTCGGAATTTCCGATAACCAGAGGATATCCCTTTACCACCGCGCACATGGACTGGCTGGTCTTTTCCGTATTCTCGGAAGGAACCGTAGTGACCGCCGGCATGAAGATCCGGTCCACGCCTTTCTGCGCCAGGTTCCGGATATGACCATGGACCAGTTTCGCAGGAAAGCATACCGTGTCCGACGTCACTGCGGACAGTCCGCTCTCATAGATCTTCCTTGTGCTGGGATCGGAAAGCGTCACATGGAATCCAAGGGTACGCAAGAATGTCCTCCAGAAAGGCATTGTCTCCCAGAATGCGAGCACTCTCGGGATACCGATCGTAATGTCACGCTTCTTCAACGGCTCCGGATGGGAATATTTCCTCAGGAGCAGTTTCTCTCTTGTACGGAAAAGGTTCGGCACGGAATTTGCCTTCTGCACCGTGTCCTTCAGTTTCTTTTTCACTTCCGAATCTCCCGGATCTCCCAGAATTTCTCCCCGCTCACAGCGGTTGTTGGTAATCCAGGAATTCCCGTTGGAGAAAGTAAGGATGGTACGCTTACAGTGGTTGGTGCAGAACGGGCATGGCGCGTTTGCTTCCTGTCGGTAGGAAAATCCGTCCAGATCATTCAGGCTGATGAATGTCCGGTTTTCCGGATTCTTTTTGAACCGTTCCCTGGTGATCAGCGCGATACCGATCGCTCCCATCAGCCCCGGATACGGAGCCCGGATCACTTCTTTTCCAATATACTCTTCCATTGCGCGGAGCACAGCGTCATTGGCAAATGTTCCTCCCTGAACAACGATCCGATCCCCCAGGGAATCCACATTTGAAAGGCGGATCACTTTTGTAAACACGTTCTCTATGATAGAACGGCAGAGTCCCGCCATGATATCCTCCGCCCTTCTCCCGTTCCTCTGCTCGGTAATGATACTGCTGTTCATAAACACCGTGCACCGGCTTCCCAGGACCGCCGGATTCTTCGAAGAAAATGCCGCGTTCGCGATCTCTTTTGCGGAGATGTTAAGAGAAGACGCGAAATTCTCCAGAAAGGAGCCGCACCCGGAGGAGCAGGCTTCATTTACCAGGATATTGGTGATGATACCGCGGTCCAGCCACATGGCTTTCATATCCTGTCCGCCGATATCCAGGATGAATGTCGCATCCTTCACATATTTTTCTGCTGCCCTGGCGTGGGCAACCGTCTCCACAGTATGATACTCTGCCTGGAATGCCTTGGCAAAAAGCATTTCCCCGTATCCGGTCGTCCCGGCTGCGAGAATATGAAGGCTTGCGCCTGCTTTTTTATACTGCTCACGCATCTCAATGAGAGCTCTGCGGGCAACGTAGAGGGGTTCTCCTTCATTGGGTGCGTAAAAGGACCAGAGGATCTCCTCCTGATCGTCCATAAGCACGAACTTTGTGGTTGTACTTCCGGAGTCAATTCCAAGATAGGCGTACACCTGTTCTCCAGGCACCGGCTTTTTCCAGTCCATAGGTGGTTTCGCATGACGTTTTTCAAACGCCTCCCGTTCCTCTTTTGAAGCGAAAAACGGCTTCGAGTCATTTTTCTCCGTCTCTCTGTCCCGGAAGGACTCATCCTGCATCCGCGCCATAAGTTCAGAAGGCAGGACAGCATCCGCCCGTTCGCTGAACATTGCATCCAGTGAAACAGCAGCCCCCATCGCCACCATCAGTTCCGGATGAGGCGGGATCAGGATCTCGTCTTCCTTCAGTCCCAGTCTCTCCGCAAACACGCGGACCAGCGTCGGATTAAAGGTCAGAGGACCTCCTTCAAAAGCCACCGGTTTTCTGATCTCCAGCCCCTGAGCAAGTCCGCCGATGGTCTGCTTTGCGATGGCGTGGAATGCAGACAGGGCGATATCCTCCTTTGCCACTCCCTGGTTTAAAAGAGGCTGGATATCCGTCTTTGCGTACACGCCGCACCGGCCGGAAATATCATAGACACAGGTTCCCTTTGACGCCATTTCATTAAATTTTGTCACCGGGATCTTCAACACGGAAGCGATCTCATCGATGAACGCCCCCGTTCCTCCCGCACAGCTTCCGTTCATGCGCATGTCTGCCACATTCAGGGCGCCTGTGGTCGGATTTGTCTGGAAAAAGATCATCTTCGCGTCCTGACCGCCGAGCTCGATCGCGCACCCGACCGTCTCGTATCTGTTCTTTAATGCCGCGGCATTCGCCGCCACTTCCTGGACAAATGGAATATTCAGTTTTTCCGCAATAGGCTTCGAACCTGATCCGGTCAGCGCGAAGCGGAACTTCTGTCCGGGATAAGTTTTTCTCAGCTGATCCATCACATTGATCACGCTTTTAACCTGATCCGCGTGATGTCTCCTGTAATCTGAGTACAGGAGCGAACCATCCGCCGGATCAAGGATCACCACTTTTGTCGTAGTGGAACCGATATCAATGCCCGCGGTCAGCACTTTTTCTGATGAACACTTCTTTAAACTTTCTTCCATTTTATCATTCGCTTTCTAACAATTTTCATCCAAAGCTTAAAAGACCCGAATCCCGGGTCTTTTAGTTTTTTAATGCTTCATTTTGTTTTTTCAGAACTATTAGAAAAATAGGAAATCTTTTTCTTTCTGCATATGGTATGCTAACACAATATAACGCCTGAATGCAAGCATTTAATATTCTTTTTATAATTGTCAGACAATTTTCTCAAAAGGTGCCGTGTACCTTCGTCAAGGTACACGGCACCTTTTTAAAGCATTTTCAGAATATTCTGTCTTCTTCTCAATTCCACGGCAGATCAACGACTCTCGTACACACCCGCTCCATGAGCGCCTCATTATGACTCACGACGAGCAATCCAAGTTCCCGCTTCTCTGCCTCCTTCAGAAGAAGGTCCCAGATCTGGGCCTGGGTGACCAGATCAAGCATGGCAGAGATCTCGTCACAGAGCAGGAACCGTGTCCCTGAATGCAGTGCCCTTGCCAGACAGAACCTCTGAAGTTCCCCGCCGGACAGTTCAGTCGGGAACCGTTCCAGCCACCCCTTTTCAATATGAAGTTTTTCTGTCAGTTCCGGATCGATCTCTCCCGCCTCTGCCAGCGTATCTTTCAGACGGAGAAGCGGGTCTACCACCGTTTCCGGATGCTGCCATACCATCTGCACAGGACAGGCGCCGTGGTATCCTGCCAGGGGCTTTCCGTCCAGAAGGATCTGTCCTTTCTGAGGCTTTTCATAACCCGCCAGAAGACGGCACAGAGTAGTCTTTCCTCTGCCGCTGGGTGCCCGAAGCCCGACTCTCTCCCCGGATTCAATCTCAATACTGAACTCCTTCAGGACCGGTTTCTTTTTTCTCCCCCGATAGTAAAATGTGATATTCTTCGCTTCCAGTCTCACAGCGACGCCTCCTTCCCCGGATGCAGACAGCGGACCATTCCTCCGTCGTATTCACGGAACGGGATCTGTCCTGTCTCCCGGCACTCCGACGTACACGCGGAGCACTGCCCTCCAAATGGGCATCCTTTCTCCCGGCTTCCCGGATAAGGCTGCGCGCCGGGCACAGGATGGAATCCGTGCTCCGGCATGGCACGCCAGAGGGCTTTGGTAAAGGGATGTCTCAGCTCTTCCACGTCAGAAAAGTCTTCCGCCGAAGCCACTTCAATGGTCTCTCCCGCATAGAATACCGCCACCTGATCCGCCACAGTCAGCGCCAGTTCCAGATCATGTGTGATAAAAAGGATGCCGGCCCCTTCATCTGCCAGCTCCCGGAAATGTCCCAGAATCCGCTCCGCCGCGCGCACATCCAGTCCGGGAGTGGGTTCATCAGCGATGATCAGCCGCGGCGTTCCAGTCACTGCAGATGCGATCAGCACCCGTCGCGCCATCCCTCCTGACAGTTCAAAGGGATACATCTCCTCCGTCTCTCTCCCCAATCCATAGCGCTGCAGCGCCTGACTCGTCCGCCTGCGCACACTTTCATCCCGACTTCCTTTTCTGAGCTGAGCGCCTACTTTCATCAGCGGATCCAGATAATTGACCCCCTGAGGGATGAGAACGATCTCTTTCCCCCGAAGTTTTGCCGAACGTTCCTTGGTCAGAGGTTCGCCCGCATAGCGGATCTCCCCCTCCATGCGGCTGTTATACGGCAGGATGCCCAGGATTCCATGAGCCAGCAGGCTTTTCCCTGATCCGCTGGCCCCTACCACCGCAACGATCTTCCCCGCCTCCACAGAAAGGGTCAGATCCCGTATGACAGGCAGAACCCGCCTGCGGATCCCACGCTCATACTGTGTAAAATAAACTGACATATGTTCAATCTCTAATACCGGTTCCATAACTACCTCCGACCTATTCATGTACGCTTGCCGGGTCCGTCAGCTTCCTCAGCCTCTCTCCCAGCACAGCAAACAGGATCACTGCAAGTACCAGGGCAAGCCCCGGGAACAGCGCCAGCCACCATCTTCCTGTCGTAAGGTACTGCATACTCTCTGACAGGATCACTCCGATAGCAGGCTGTTCCGAAGAAAGCCCGAACCCCAGAAATGTCACGCTGGCCTCATGCAGGATCGCATGGGGGAACAAAAGGATCAGCCCGGTCAGAAACTGCGGCAGAAGATGAGGGATCATATGCCGCCGCACATTCTGAAGCTTTGATACTCCCAGCTTCTCCGCCACAAGGATATAGGGCGCCTGCCGAAGCTGGATCACTTCCCCCCGGATCACCCGGGCGAGGGAAGGCCAGTGGCTCAGGGCAACTCCCGCCACCACCCCGGCAAATCCTCTTCCGCAGGCAATGGAGATCAGCATGACAAGAAGGATATGTGGGATCCCCATCACAAGGTCAATGCACCAGGAGATCGCCGCATCTGCTTTTCTTCCCAGGGTTGCCGCCGCGATTCCGGCCAGAAGCGCGATGACTGCGCTCACTGCCGCGGTCAAAATCCCGATACGGATACTCAGGGACAGTCCCGCAAGGG
>DWVT01000026.1 GCA_019120075.1 Candidatus Mediterraneibacter excrementigallinarum | reverse complement strand
TATTCTGGTATAAAGGTGAAAGGATAGGAGGAACAGACTATGTTGATTAAAATAGAAGCAATCGTCAGGGAAGAAAAATATGAGGAGATTAAAGAGGCCCTCAACAAGATCCAGGTAAACGGTATCACCGTGGCTCAGATCATGGGATGCGGCGTACAGCGCGGATACAAGGAGATCGTCCGTGGATCCGAGGTTGACCTTTTCCTTCAGCCTAAGATCAAATTCGAGATTGTTGTCTCTTCCGAGGAATGGGAGAAAAAAGTCATTGACACGATCCAGAAGACCGCATATACCGGCGAGGTCGGAGACGGTAAGATCTTCAGCTATGAGATTCGAAGCGCAATGAGGATCCGTACGAAAGAGACCGGATACGACGCTCTCCAGTCCGAATTTTGATTCTGACATACAAGTTTATAAAAGAGGTGCAGGATGTGAAACTGATCCACATCCTGCGCCTCTTTTCTTCATTGTTTACTCATCATCTGTCCGTTCACCCTCTTTTCCTGCACCATCCTGCCACTGTGAGAGGGATAAAAAGAATGATTTCGATGAGAGCCGCCGCCATCATAAGATACGGCGTCCAGATTGCCTTATCTCCGATGAAAGCAAACTTTGTATCTGTCACAGCATAGGTAAAGCTGTTGATCAGCCCCGTCCCGCCGGAGGGAAGGATGCTGCAGATCCAGTTCCTCACATTTCCGTCAAAGATCATATAACACACAACCGGAAGCAGGAAAAAGACAAATGCCGTGACCGCCGAGGCGAACACACTTTTCATCTGCCCGGACAGAAAAAGGGTAAAGCAGACCGTCGCAAGAAGTGTGATATAGCCAGCCAATGCGATGATCACCTCCAGCCCTCCTACGGTAACAGGAACGAATACGACCGCCGAAACCGTGATCTGCACCGAAGACTTCAGGCTCTCCCACCCGATCAGACTGTTCATGACCAGAAGAAAAAGCGTGATCCCTGCGGCATACATGACAGTCACCACAGTCACACCTGTCAGTATCCTGACTGCAGCAAGCCTGCGCTTTCCGTATTTTGTACATTTGATGATCTGTTCTGCCTGGGTCTGCCGGTCGCTGGAAAACTGCGGCACCATCAGGATCATGCCAATCAGAACAAGAACGAGAACACAGAGTCCGGTATACTCTATGGCCTCCGTACTGATGTATGGATAATAGATAAATGGCATCTTTACTTTATCATAAAGCATTTCTGCCTGGGCAACCGCGCTGTCCACCTTCGCACCATGTCCGTTTTCCAGATAGATCAGATCCCTCACATGCTGTCTGCACTGCTTATAAAAATTCTGTGCGTCTGCCTGGGTCAGTTCCTCCATTCCCGGTGCGATCCCGGTATCCGGATCTGCATTTACTTCCTGCATCCTGGTCAGCAGACGGTTTATCGCATATACATACCGGTAGGAATCCACCGCGGTCACTCTCTCATCGTAAATTCCGTTCGGGAGTCCTCCCTCATAGCGGGAGGCAAACTCGTCATACTGTTCCACTGCGTCGGACAATTTTTCTTCTGTGATCTCTCCCTGATACACGCCCTGACGTTCCTTTATCATCCGGATTGCTTCCCGTCCTGTCAGTGTTACCTCCTGTCCCGCCTCATCCTCATAGACATATTCCGCAAACGTGCACGGGAAATATGCCAGTACCGCCGAGAGCAGGACTGCCGCCGCAAGCAGGATCTGTACAGATCTGGTCTTCAGTATTCTTTTTAATTCAGCCTGATATACTCTCATCTATCTCACCTCTCCTTCCTCCGGAAACAGCCACAGATAAAGATCCTCGAGCCGCGGCTCACATTCCCTGGAATCCGCTGTCATCGGGCGTTCAGACAGATAACGCACAGAAACCATCTGATCCTCTTCGTTGCGGATACTGACGATCCGCATCTTTTTCTCAAAGTTATGGAGATCCTGTTCCGGGATCACCATCGACCATACTTTGTGCTTTATCTCTCTGACCAGTTCTTCCGTTGTCCCTTCCGCGACAATCTTTCCTTCTTTCATAACCGCATTGCGCGATGCGATATACTCCACATCCGATACAATATGGGTGGAGATCAGCACGATCCGGTCCGAGGCGAACTCGGAAAGAAGGTTCCGGAACCTTACCCTCTCTCCCGGATCCAGTCCGCTTGTGGGCTCATCCAGTATCAGTATCTCCGGATCGTTCAGAAGAGCCTGAGCAATTCCCACCCGCCGCTTTGTCCCCCCGGAAAGCTTTGTGATCTTCTTTCTCCTCACATCAGAGAGACCGAATACGGGAAGAATTTTTTCAATCTTTTCCTCTGCTTCCTTCCGGGTCATTCCTTTCAGGGCTGCGATATAATCCAGATAATCCCATACAGTAAACTCCGGGTAGAACCCAAATTCCTGGGGCAGATATCCGAAAAGATCTCTGTACTTTTCTCCCAGAGCTCCGATCTCGATCCCATCGTAAGTCACAGTTCCCTCCGTAGGTCTGCTCAGCCCCGCGATCATGCGCATCAGAGTGGTCTTTCCCGCCCCATTGGCCCCAAGCAGCCCCCATACCCCCGGTGTGATCGTCAGGTCCACATGATCCACCGCAGTCTTGTCTTTAAACTGTTTAGTCAGTCCTTTTATACCAAGTTCCATCTGTTTTCCTCCTCCTTTTTCCATTTCCATATCTGATATCCCAACACAAGGGCCGCCGCTCCGCACAGACTCCATACAACAGAGTTTCCCGGTTCATATCCCGTCTCCTGAACAGCCCTGCTCCATCCCAGAGAAACCGCCAGAATCAAAACTCCCGCCGCACTGCTGTCCCGGAACAGACAGGACTCCCTTCCTCTCCGGAGGAAATACAGAATACAGCTTCCCAGAAGCAGAAAGGGGAATACCAGATAAGCTCCTACTTCCTCTGTCCCTGCAGCGGTCTGCCAGAGAGCTGTCCCCGCCACGCCTGCAACCATCAGGACTGCTCCCCCGCCAATGAGGAGCATCTGCGCGGCACGCAGATACAGTATGGAGCATCTTGTCGCAGCCTCCACCTCAGCCATTTTCCAGCGGTAAGACCGGAACAGGAACGGGACGCTGCTCCATGCGGAAATGATTCCCGCTGCACACAGGAAATTCTGGAATCTGCGGTAGAGAAAGAGATCCACAGTTCCCTCAGCAGTTCGGAAGAAAGCATGATACACTGCCATGATCCCTAGAAAGACCACTGCCTGCCAAAGCCAGACCATCCATCCTGTATAGCGGACCTGCCGCAGGATCAGCCCCCGGAACTTTAAGGACCGTTTCCTGCTCAGTCCATTTCGAAATGCCCGAACAGAAAGCAGCACTGTCCGCTCTTTTTTCTCCATCTCAGCTGCAGTTTTCTCTTTTTCTTTTCCCAGTCCTTCTCTCAGCCAGATCTCTGTCTGCTTTCTTTTTCCTGCTCTGTTCATTTTGCTCTGCCTCCCTTGCGGATCTCCGTTTTATCTGATTCCTCTTTGTATCCTGTCCCTTCTCCCCCCTGTTCCATCTCCGTTCTCAGCAGTTTCAGCGCCCGCCGAAGTCTGGACTGGACAGTCCGGAGGGGAATTTCCATGGTCTCTGCGATCTCTCTGAGCTTCAGTTCCTGAGAGAACCGGAGAAATACGATCTCTCCCAGCTCCGGCGGCAGTTTCCGTATGATCTGCAGGAAATCCTCCCGCTCCTCGGTCTTTTGTATTCCTTTTTCTTCCTGTGCCGCATCTTCCGGGATCGGATCCCACCGCTTTTTTCTCATCATATCAATACAGGTATTTCCCGCAACTTTATAAAGGAAAGCACGGAACCGCCCTCTGTGCCGGTAATCATCAAAGTACCTGAACACCTTCAGAAAGGTCTCCTGTACGGCGTCCTCTGCCAGATAGCGGTCCGAAAGCCGGAACATGCAGTACCTCAAAACGTCTTCATAGTACAGTTCTACCAGCCCGGCAACGCCGCTTTCATCTCCTTTTTTCAGTTTTTTAAAAATTTCATCTTCGCGCGTCAAATGATTTTCCTCCGTAAAGAGCACTCTCTATATAATAGAACGATCCGGATGGCTGAAAATGATCTCGATATCAGTTTTTTCCCAAATTCCAAACAGAATTAATCAATCGCACAAAAGGCACTGCCGGGAAGATTTCTTCTTCCTGACAGTGCCCTCTTCTCACTTTCTGTATTGATCTTTCCCAGTCAAATACTCCGCTCTGCAACTATATCTCCAGTCTCAGCGGCCTTCTCACCAGCGCCGCCGTCATGGAATCCCTGATGCATTTTCCCTGGATCAGTTTTCCCTCCGGACAGCATGTAAGTGCTGCTCTTTCGCACACATTGTCTACTCCCGTCGTCCTCTCCACAAAATCAGAGGATGCGGTGACACAGCGGATCTCTTTGAGGATTTCCGCCGGATACGTGACAAAGGGAATCCTCAGTTCCCGCGCAAGATTGCAGAGCGCCGGCTCTTCCTTCTTCAGATCAATGCTGGCGATCCGTTCCACCTGATCCAGTTCCAGTCCATTTTCCTTCAGAACGCTTTCCAGTCCGCTCCGGAGAGTATCCAGCTGAATCCCCTTCCGACAGCCGATCCCGGCGATAACATTCCCGGGTTTCAGAAGAAGAGTCCCTCCCTGCCCGTCATTTTTCTGTCCGGTACACCTTTCCGGGACCTCACGCCTGTCTGCTACCAGTATTCTGTACCGGTATGCAGAAATCTCCGCAGGGTCATCGCACATCACAAGTTCCTCCGGGATCCGTCCCTTGATCCGAAAGTCCGGATACGCCACACAGAAGGCAATCTTCTCTCCCTCCAGAACTGCCGCTGAGATTTCTTTCGCCATCTGGCGATCTGCGATACACAGTCCGTTTTTTTCTGCGAACACATCTACCGCAAATCTCTTCTGTACGTCAGTAGCAGTGGTGTGAACCGGTTCCGCCCCCGTCATCTTTGCGATCTCATCCGCTATCTTCACCGCGCCGCCCACATGCCCGGACAGGAGCGGTATCACATATCTTCCCTTCTCATCCATCACCAGCACAGGGGAATCCGTAAACTTGTCCTTCACAAAAGGGGCGATATACCGGACCGCGATTCCTGCGGCGCCGATAAAAATAAACGTACTCTGTCCCCATTTTTCCCCAATGACTTTCCTGATCTCCCCGGAAATCGGTTCAATCCCGTTCTCAGAGAACTTCTCCGGAGCATAGCCGATGCATTTTTCCCCTTTTTCCCGCATTCTCTCACACAGATTTCTGTTCAGTCCTGTCCCTGTCCGCGTGAAGCTGAATACGATGATCTCTCCTGACATATCCTCTTCCTCCTGGTTTCTGTCTACTTCCTTTTCCTCTACAGTCTGAGTCCCTTGATATCCTTGATCCTGGAAAGTATCGTATTGCAGGTACATTCCACCACTCCGGGAAGGCGGTCCACCGTATCATAAATCAGCTTCTCCATCTCCTCGTTGGATGATGCGACCGCATGGACATGGAGCCTGCTCTTTCCCGTGACACGGTAGATCTGGGTAATCGTATCATTTTTCTCCAGGATCTCCGCCACATCCATCAGAGTATCCGGCTTTGTCTCGATCTCAAAATAGCAGGACACTGCACCGCTGATCCGCTGCGGGTTGATGATCGTTGTATATTCCTCTATGATTCCTTTCTGCTCCAGAGCCTGGACCCGCATCTTCACTGCCACCCGGGAGATACCGACCTGCTGTCCGATCTCGGAATACGACATCCTCGCATTCCGGATCAGAAGTGTCACGATCTTCTGGTCCAGTTCGTCAAGTCCGTCCAAAAACATTATCCGGTGCCTCCTTTTCTGTTCTCCTGTTGACATTCAGCCCGCGCCATTCGTAAAACCGCACTTCGTGCTTACCGCGGCTTCCGCGGCTGTTTTACTCATCAACAGGCGCTCAGCTCGTCAGGAATTGGAAAGGCTGATCCTTATGCAGGCATAAATCAGCCTTTCCAATCCCTGACGGCTAAACTGTTATCTGACATTATACTTTGTTTTCTTCCGGTTGACAATCGTTCTCTCTGAGTTTATCATATATTACGAATGTTAAGTTTAAAATTACGAAAAGAAAGATGTGATAAAAATGGAAAATGAGCTGACCCGCGGACCTGTCATGAAGACCATGCTTCGTTTTGCTGTCCCGATGATCCTGGGTGATCTTCTTCAGCAGTGCTACAATATTGCAGATACCCTGATTGTAGGGCGATTCCTGGGCGCGGATGCACTGGCGGCGGTAGGATCCGCCTTCTCCCTGATGACCTTTCTGACTTCCATTATCCTGGGGCTCGCCATGGGGAGCGGCACGGTCTTCTCCATCCGCTTCGGCCAGAAGGATGATCAGGGGCTGAAAGAAGGGATCCTTGCTTCTTTCACGCTCCTTGGGATTGTGACAGTAGTGCTCAATATCCTGATCTTCGCCGGAATCGACTGGATCATCTGGTTTCTCCGCACGCCCGGCGAGCTGGTGGAACTGATGAAAGAATATCTGATCGTGATCTTTACAGGGCTGATCGGCATTTTCCTCTATAATTTTTTTGCCTCGCTCCTTCGCTCTCTGGGGAATTCTGTGGTACCGCTGATCTTCCTCGCGGTCTCCGCCGTACTCAACATTATCCTTGACCTCTGGTTTGTCGCCGGACTCGGACGGGGCGTTGCCGGCGCCGCTGAGGCGACGGTCATCTCCCAGTACGTATCCGGGATCGGCATCACCGTTTATGCCAGGATCCGGTTTCCCGGACTGCTCCGGAAAGATAAAGATGTGCAGCTGCGATTCAGCCGGATCAAGGAGATCACAAGCTTTTCCGGACTGACCTGCATGCAGCAGTCCATCATGAACCTGGGGATCCTTGCGGTACAGGGACTGGTCAACAGCTTCGGCACAACGATCATGGCTGCTTTCGCCGCCGCAGTAAAGATTGATGCTTTCGCCTATCTTCCCGTACAGGATTTCGGCAATGCGTTTTCCATCTTCATTGCCCAGAACTACGGTGCGGGAAAGAACGACCGGATCCGGAAAGGCATCCGCTGTGCCGTGGCTGCTTCTGTCCTGTTCAGCCTGGCTGTCTCTTTCCTTGTCTTTGTCTTCGCCGGTCCGCTGATGGGGCTGTTCATTGACTCCGGAGAGGCATCCGTCATCGCGGAAGGAACCCGTTATCTGCGCATTGAAGGCTCATTTTACGCCCTCATCGGGATCCTGTTCCTGCTCTACGGCCTCTATCGTGCCATCGGCAATCCGGGAATGTCCGTCATTCTGACCGTTGTCTCTCTCGGCACCCGGGTCGCTCTGGCGTATGCACTCTCTGCGGTTCCCGTATTCGGTGTCGTCGGAATCTGGTGGTCCGTTCCCATCGGCTGGTTCCTTGCGGATGCCCTGGGAGCCGGATACTATTTTATCCGATACAGGAAGCGTTCTGTCTGCCCTTCCGGGACAGATTGAACCCCTTCGGGAATTCCTGCATCAGATTCCAGTACCTTACCCCTGACAGACCGAACTCCCTGGCCAGATTCCATTTTGCCGCGATACTCCGGGCATCCTCAAACCACACGATATGCTCCGCCCCTCCTGTCTGATAGGTAAACCAGGGGCTCTGCGCGATTTCGGCATATCGGACGACCGCTCCATTTTCTGCCGCTGTCTCCTCCGCCTCCCTGGTTCCCACTCTTCCTGCGCGGGTGATCCCGCGTTCGTACGGCAGTGCCCAGTCATACCCGTAGTTTGGGATCCCGAGGATCAGCTTTTCCGCCGGGATCTTTGTCACTGCATACTCCACCACCTGACGCACTTTATCAAGAGGAGCCACCGCCATGGGCGGTCCATAGATATATCCCCACTCATATGTTTTCAGGAACACCTGGTCCGCATTTTCTCCCAGAAGTCCATAATCCGTTCCTTCCACAGTCAGCCCTTTCTGAGAATCCGATGTCTTTGGCGCTACAGCCACAGAGACTCTGCACCCCTTCCCGCCCAGTCTTTCTCTTACTCTTCCCACAAAATCCGCATAGCGGACACGGTCTGCGGGAAGAACATTCTCAAAATCGATATCTACTCCTCTGTACCCCTGCTCTTCCATCAGCGCAGTCAACTGTGAGATGATCCGTTCCTGGATCAGCCTGTTTTCCAGGATTACCCTGACAAGCTGATTGTGAAAGGCACCTTCTGAAAAAGGTGTCAGGACAAGCACCGGTCTCATATTATTCTCCTTTGCCGTCCGGATCAGCCACCGGTCATCTCCGGAAGGAAGGATCAGATTCCCCTCAAATGTAAAACCGCAGGAAAAAACGAGCAGTTCCCCCAGCATGGCAACTGCCCGTTCCAGCAGAGAATGTTCTATATATGGATATACATAACCGCCTGCGGTCATGCTGTCCGCAGAGCAGTTTTCGTTTTCTTCATTTAATCTATGATTCAAGATGATCACCCCCGTGCAGAAATCATATGCTTTCCGGGATGATTTTATGACTTTTTTTACTTTACTCTGCCAGATTTTTAGTTATCACTGCTGTACTGCGTTCTGCTTACCCTTCATCACAGCTGACACACAGCACTGCCTTCCCGGCTCTCTCCGGGAGATCTATTGTATATATATTCTCCTGCTTCTCCACTTTTTCCGTTACGTCGACGCCATCAACTGTCACTTTTACCGGATCTTTCTCGGAGATCCATCCCATTCTGCCGGACTCGTGGACCACAGCAGTCATCGTATCCTTCGTTTCCCGGATGCTCTCGACCGCTGTAAATCCCACATATTTATCCGTCAGCCCAAGGCATGTGCAATTCTTTCCACGGGGAAGGATGACAAGCCATCCGTATCCGCCCGCATCCAGATTCCCCTCATACCTTTCATTTTGGCCCAGAGGGAACGCATTCTTTTTAAAATAGTCATAGACCCAGTAAGGGATTTTACTCCGCGAACGGGACTACCTGGCCTCTCAAGGCAGGCCAGATGTTCCTGATCTATCCGGATGTACCCGTTGTTTACTGTGCAGACAAAAATACTCCCTGGTCTTACGCCTGGGTCGGCTTCAACGGACTTGGGGTCAATACCGTATTAAATCAGTGCGGTTTTTCCAAAAGCCAGTTGATCCTCCCGGTCCCCGACACAGATGACTATCTGAAATGTTTTGACGAACTGTTCAGCCATGCCAGCTTAAGTTTTTCCAACAGGCTGTACCGGCAGTCTCTCCTTCTGCGGCTGATGGCTGTCCTGATCGATTACCATACACATACCTTACTTGACGGCAGCCAGCCCAAGTCCACCTTTGGCAGTAATACCTATGTTGATATGGCTATCGATTATATTAATGAAATGTATATGCAGGATATCACTGTAACGGACATTGCAGACAGGATCGGAATCAGCCGGGCTCATCTGAACTCTGCATTTCAGAAAGAACTGAATATCTCTATCCAGCGGTTTCTCATCGATTTCCGCATGCACAAGGCCGCCAACCTCCTTGTCAGTACAACCATGTCCATAAAGGAGATTGCCGGCCATGTAGGTTACAGCGATCAGCTTGTATTTTCAAAAGCATTTAAGAAAAAGTTCGGAATGAGTCCGAAAAATTACCGGGCATATAAAGAGGAACTGGAGTTAAGGGATAAACGTCCCGGAGATATCATCTGAGTACACTTATCTTACATTCAGTTCAATCCTCATATCCCAGGAATCCATTTTTTCCAAAACAAAAAGAAGCCCGCGGAAGAAGACCTCCTGTCTGACAGAAGATGTCATCGTCCGCGGGCCGATCCATCTGATTAAAAAGGATTCCCTCTCTTATGCAGTTTTCAGACTTTTTCCTGCTTTTTTCTCTCTGCCTTCACCGTATACACGCCAGAAGATCAGCGCAAACGCACATGCGATAAAGAGGATTCCCCCAAACACGATATACTGCGTTCCAAACCGGGATAGGAAAAATCCGCACACGGTGGTCCCCACTGTAGTTCCAAGGTTCGTGGACGCGAGGAACAGCCCGTTTGCAAAATCCGGAGCCTTCGGAGCCGCTGTAGCCAGCCAGTACTGATTGATATTTGCCGCCGCTCCGGCAAGGACGCCCCAGACAAATGTGAGCACAGCCATGGGAACTGTGAAATATCCCAGAAAGAACAGCACTGCATATACTGCCGCGAGAAGAAACGGGAATGTCACCACAAATCCCATGGGACGGCTGCTAAGCATCCTTCCCGCGATCAGGTTTCCAATCATATTGGACAGTCCGTATACGAGAAGAAGGATACTGATCAGTCCCGCCGAAAGCTGCGTTACCGTCTCCATATATTCCGAAAGATAACTGTACACACCGAACACAGAACCGTTTAAAAACACCACGCCGAAGATGGAGAGCCATGTTTTTCCCTCCTTCAGCACACTCAACTGCGAACCATAAGACAGCCTCTCTTTCACCGGAAGGTCCGGCACCACGATGATCGTAGCGATCAGCGCAACAGCATTTACGGCTGCGAAAAACAGCATTCCGACACGCAGGGACGTGAGGCTGGAGATATAGCTGACAATGGGTACGCCAAGTACCATGCCCGCGGAGACTCCCATCATAACCCTTGCCACTGCTTTCGGCGATTCTTTCTCCGGCACCGAAGAACCTGCCACCGACATCGCCATGGATACATACACCGGCTGGAAAAACGCCGGGATCACACGGGTGATCAGAACCACCGGAAAGTTTGTGGCAAACGCCGAGATCACATTACATGCCATAAATACACTCAGAACAAGTATCATTGCTTTCTTCCTGTTGATTCCTGAAAAGAAAAGGGGCATAGTCGGACCTGACACTGCAACGACCAGTGCAAACATACTGACCAGCAGCCCCGCCGTCGCAACCGTCACTCCATAATTTTCAGAGATCAGAGGAAGGATACCGACCACGCCCATCTCCGTATTGATAATACTGAACACACCCAGTGTTAAAATAAGGATCAGACCTTTTTTCATCTAAATCAAACCTCCTGCATGCTTTTTACATCCTCACTTTAGCACGCAGGCGTTGGGATAGCAAATATTTATATTTAATGCTTTTTCATAGAAATAGTTTATATATTATTCCCCGCTTTTCCGCAAGGTTAATTGAAATCCTTACTGCAACATTGAAGTTGTAATTGCACTTTGAAAACTTTATGAAGTTGTAACTGCACACTGTTATGAGTAACTGCAACAGTTTTCTTCTGTTTTTTCGGGCTTTGGATTGCCATTTTCATTCTTTCCTTGTAAAATCTCTTAAAGGAAGGCATGACAAAACACAGACTGCATTTTTTACTTTTCGCAGAAGTTGTAAATGCACCCTGTTTGTGTTCTCTTTTTGACCGTGTCCTGCCTTCTCTAAATTTCCGGTTTACTTCTTAAACAAAGCCGGTGTAAGGGTTATGGAATCGGACGGGATCTTCTCAAGGCCCAGGAGGTTCGCAGTCTCCTGACCGTAGATCTTGATAAAAAGATCAATGGGAGCCTGTCCATTCCACTTTTTTCGCGGATAGGAATTGATATGGTTCATCATTTTCCTGATCTCTTCTTCCGTATATTCATCCTTTGCATGATTTTTAGGTATGATATAACGGATCAATTCATGGTTCCGTTCACAGTTACTCTTCTGATTTGTATTCATCGGATCACAATAGAATACACGGCACTGAATTTCTCCTGTCTCTATATCTGCTTCGATTTTTTCGGGATCGCTGAATTCGCTTCCCCGATCGGTAATAATAACCTGAAAAAGCATCCGGGACTTCTCCTCTCCAAGTGCTTTCCTCAACCGACAGAATATTTCCGTTACGGATCCTGCTGTATTGCGTTCTCTCAGAAACATGAGCTGCAAGTCACAATTGGTAAACAGGATCGTCAGCAGTGTCTGACCTCCTTTATGTATGACCACACTGTCCATCTGGCTGACCATGGCATCCGGATTCTGGTGCATATATTCCTCGTATTCCTCATAACTGCGTCCGATATGGCATTTCCGGTCTACCCGGAGAACCGGACCGCTCTTTTTCCGTTCCGGTCTGCGCAGTTTCCTTCTCAGGTCTATATTTCTGGCATCCAGAAGGCCAGCATCAATATAAGAGTAGATTGTACGGTCCGATACTGGCAGCTCATCTCTGTAACGTTCACAGATAACAGGAAGTGACTGTCCCTTTTTTAACAGCGGTGTGATTGTATCATTGATCCGATTTAATTCCTGCTCTGTGAGGGAGATTCCTTTCCGGGACTCTGAGAGTATCTGTTCATACTGCTGCTGAGCATACTTGGCATCATAGAGCATCCTGCGCAGGCGACAGCGAAGCCGATGGTCACAGGCATTACAGACAAACGGCGACTTTTCGTAATCTGTACAGAACTCTTCCTGATAATCAGGACATCCTTCCTGACATCGTCCACAAGCTGTCTGGCACTGCTTCTTCCCACGAAAGCATCCCTGACGGCAGTTTGGAATTCTGGTACAGGTACAATGGTGGATGCAGTTATTGCCCCCTGACGTTTTGACCAGCCTACGGTGTGCTTTAATTTCCCTGCCAACGGTAGACCTGTCTTTTCCAATATTTTTAGCAATCTGTGCAACTTTCAGTCCCTGTTGCAGCCCCGCCTGAATGGCAAGCCTGTCGTCATATGT
>DWVT01000025.1 GCA_019120075.1 Candidatus Mediterraneibacter excrementigallinarum | reverse complement strand
CAGTCCTCAGCAGACATTCCATCCTCCCACTTTACTTTCTCACCATTCAGGAAGCAGCGGAATGCTTCCAGCATCTTCTCACTTATTGCGCTTTTTAACATATGTACCCTTCTTTAACTTACTTCTTTGTTTCTTGCCGCTTACCTTCGAAGTAGGTTAATACTAACATCAAAAAAAGAGAGGCACCTCATACTCAAGTATGAGATAATCCTCTCTTTTTTCGCTGTTTTTTTACTCCTGAAGAAGCCCGGTCTCATATGCCTTTCTCACCGCCTGAATCCGGGTGGTCACTCCAAGTTTCCGGTAGATATTATATATATGGCTTTTCACAGTGGAGAGCCTGATATTCATCTTCTCACTGATAGCCGCATTGCTGTTTCCTTCTTCCATATATCTCAGGACCATCAGTTCCGTCACTGTCAGTTTCTCCACACGAAATATGTTCTCTTGTTCATTCGTAAAATCAGGGTAGTATTTTTTCTGCCTGTATGCTTTTCTGAAGATGTAGTCCCCCCATTCCTCTTCTGTCATGTTCAAAACGTTTCCGTACTTATATTTTTTTTCCTGATGACGCAGAGTCTCCGGATTCCTTGTCCTTTTCCTGTATTCTTCCAGCAGTTTCACGCCTCGTTCACCATACCCCGTATACAGACGCACATAACGATACAAAGCAGCGCCCGCCAGCGAATCTGCCACAGTTTTCATCGCCTGCCCTGTCTCTCCGCGCTCGTATTCCGTCAGCGCACGCTGAAAGAGGGCTTCTGCCAGCCACCGGCTGTTTCTGTTCCTTTTAAAGTAGGGGATCAGTATCCGTAGAAGCCCCTCCGCACGGCTGTAATTTCCCAGATATAAATTGACTTTTACTTCAGCAGCCAGATAAAATCTGGTTTTTCCTTCCTCATTGCTTATATCCCCTCCGGTTTCCCGGATCCACTTCATCAGGTCTTCTTTTTCCCCCCATTTCGCCTCTGCAAGATAGAAAAGCGCTTTTGAGTTCCATCTGCAGACCGGGCTTTCTTCCTTTCCCAGAGCATCTGCCTGTTCTTTTATATATCTGCATATATGCACCTTCGGTCCCCTGCCGTCCAAAAAAAGATATGCCAGATACATCGTCCCAAGTCGGATCGGCCAGGGAGTCTCTTCTCTTATTTCAGGCAGATCTTCCAGATTTCTTCCCCGCGCGGCGGCGGCATCAGTCTGAAAATCATACTCCATCCCCGCCAGCCGATAGGGAATCTGATTTTCCGGTGCGAGCCGTTCTTCCCACAGTCTCCGGTATCTTTCCCTCTCTTTTTTTCCGCATGCGAAAAGTTCTGACAGGTCCCTCAGCCCGCTTAAGTAAGAGACGGTCTCCCCCAAGATATAATACAGCCGAATCGGATGGTCCTGATCTGTCTTTTCTTCAAGCAGTTCCATCCACTCCTTCGTAGTGACCTCCGGATCCGTGTAGGCTGCATTCAGATAGATCTCTACAGCTTTCCTCTGTTCAGCTCCGCCATCAGAGCTGCTCTTGCTAATTTCAGACATATATTTCCGCAGCTGCCGCTTCTTTTCTGTATCCTGTCTCAGGAACGCGTCCATCCACTCGAGGTAAAAACATTCCAGTCGATTTTCTTCTTCCGCCCATACAGGCATCTCGTAATTCAAAAAAGGAACTTTATCATAGTTTCTGATTACACACTCGGTATACATCGCCCTGTCCTGCCAGTACCAGCAGCATATCAGGGCGTCCTGTATCCGTCCATGTTTCTCATACCACGCAACTGCTCTGGCGCACTGTTCCGAAGGCATATATCTGTCCGCCGCCAGGCGCAGCGCAGGCTGTACATGCCAGGACTCTTTCCCGGGCACATAGACGAAAGCCCCTCTGACAAACAGCCGCTCCTCTGTTTCTCTGTCCGGCTCTCCCCACAACAGGGCTGAAAGTTCTTCGTTCAAAAAAGGAAACGCCGCACGAGCTTTAAGAATCTCAACCTCCTCTTCTGGCAGAGCCTCCAGAATCTGCTTTCGGATGTATCTGCAGATTTCGTATCGATTGCAGAGTTCCCAGACATTCCATCGTTCTCCCAGCTGCCGTTCAATACGCACCAGCATCGCGATACAGCCCGCCCATCCTCCTGTCATAAAGTATACTTCACGATATTTCAGGCTGCTGCGGCATTTCCTGAGATACTGATAGGTCTCCACCTCAGTAAACCAGAATGTTTCGGGCATGACCGCCGCCATGATTCCATTCCAGATAAACTCCAGAAATGTCTCGGGGATCACTCCGTCCACTGCTATGAAGATCCGGTCCTCCTTCGGCATGTTCTGGAAAAAGCGCCAGAATCCTTCGCCGGATTCCGGATATTGATCTCTGTATGACTTTCGTACAAGATACCAGTTTGTGCTGTCATTTTTCCTCTTTGCGAGCGCGCTCAGGTCCTCAATCTCTTCCAACGAACAATATACCGGGTTCACCTCCGGATGTTTTTCCAGCAGAATCCGCACTGCTGTTTTCTTCCCTGTTCCCGGCATACTGCTCAGGCAGACCGCAAGGTGCTCCCTGAGCAATTCCTCTATCTGAGCAGTTTTATCGATCGTAATGTTTCTAAGATCCATATGTTCTTCTCACTCCGTTCAGGGTTCCGCCAACTTCACTGCCCCTCCGGCAAATGTTTCACCGAACCGCATGCTAATTTATCGTAAGTACCGCGATCTCCGGAGGATTGTTGAACCTCGGGAGAATCTGCTTGTTGCTCCCCAGCCCGCTGGTAACGAATATCTGAAAATTCCCCTTCTCATATACCCCGTGCACATATTTTGGGAACCAGCCCTGATCGCATCCGTAAAGGCCTCCCAGAAACGGGAGTACCACCTGTCCGCCATGAGCATGTCCGCTGATCACCAGATCTACATCCCACACTTCGCTTGCATCCCCGAATATAAAGCTGTCCGGTCGGTGGGAAAGCATAATCTTCAGCCGGTCCGTATTCTGGAAATCCTGAAGAAATCTCAGCGTATCCTGTGGCGCAGCCAGCGCGTCATTATCCCCATTTAAGCCAAAGGCATAGTCGTACATTCCTCCAAGGCGGACCGGCGTCCCGTTTACTTCAATATCTACATAATTCTTATCCAGGACCACTGCGCCTGCCTCTGTCAGTTCTTCTTCAAGATTCAAGTGTCCGTTTTGAATATAGGCTTCTTCATGATTACCCAGTGCGTAATAGACCGGGGCGATATCTTTCACCTGGCATATCAGATTCAGAGGCACTGACGCGTCTTCTGACTGTGCATTCAGCATATCTCCATCCATGAGGATAAGATCCGGATCCGCCTCCCTTATTTTCTCTGCCAGTTCGGCATTATTGTTCTTGAACATGTGATCATGCAGGTCAGAGATCACCACGGCACGAAAGGTATTGACACCCTTCCCCGTGTCCACAGAATATTCCCGTGTCACAATATAATTTGCAGACATCCACAGGCTGATCAGAATCCATGCTGCCAGAATAAAAATAAGAATCAAAAATATAATAAGGATCATTCTGAACTTCTTTCTTTTCATACAAAATATCTCCTGTTTTTTATATTGCCCGTATTTTGTGTATTATATCACTTTTTCGCAGGAAAAATATCGAATTTCCGGAGGATAATACTTTATTTAACAGAATTTTCACAGCTTTCTTTCGGCGGGTTCCCGGTTTCCCATCCCTTTTATGCAGCAAAAAACACTTCCAAAGAAGTGTTTTTTGTTATAAATCAATATTTTCTTACCCGAATCCGCCGAATTATTTTCTGCGTAATCTGAGTCTCAGCAATACAGCAACAATCACAGCCACAGAGATCAGCAGCACTGCTGCATACACCGTAACATTTGTGTTATCGCCTGTCTTTGCTGCTTTTACAGTGTTTCCGGTATCTGCATTTTTATCTGTGCTTACCTTGTCTGCTTTATTTACAGTTCCGTTATTACCGGTGTTATCTGTGTTGCCTGTATTTCCGGTGTTGCCTGTATTTCCAGTGTTACCTGTATTTCCGGTGTTGCCTGCGTTTCCGGTGTTGCCTGTATTTCCGGTATTGCCCGTGTTTCCAGTGTTACCTGTATTTCCGGTATCTCCCGTATTGCCTGTATTTCCGGTATCTCCGGTATTTCCTGTGTCTCCCGTGTTCCCAGTATCTCCGGCATCACCTGTTCCGGGAACTTCTGTTCCTGGATTCTCCGCATCTTCACCGCCCGGCGTTGTTCCCGGCTCCTCTGTCCCAGGATTCTCCGGTTCTTCGCCGCTTGGAATTACAGGAATTTGAGGAATCCAGTTTCCGATGCCTTCTCCAAAGCCCATCTGACCAAGTAATGAGTCAACTTTGCCTTGCGCATCGGTTATAGTTGTCATCGTTCCAAGAACAATATTCTCATAATCATCGGGATTCAGATAAGTTCCCGACTCATCTTTGCTGTTGATCTCTTGAAACCGGACGTCATCATGATAGGTAACATCCCGCGTCACCCCATCTGCATCTTTTCTTGTCCATACATTCCATCTCGCATCCTGGATTGCGGAATCCATAGAACATTCGATAAATGTTACAGCAGAAGAAGTGTTTTCATATGCATCATTTTTTCTACTCGGGTCATATACAGTCATATAGCTGTTTCCATTTTCATCGCGTGCCGTCTCTGTATAGCACTCCGTCTGCCACGGACGACCGAGACTTACCGTGCTGCCCTCACCGTAGGAGCCATCCACGGTCAGTGTACAATGATCGAACACAAGACCTGTGTTGCCTTTCTTTGTATTTGCCGCAGTAAAGTATCCTGTATCTCTTCCGGCAAATCCTGCCATATGCAGTTCACAGTTTGTAAAGTACGCATCTGCATCACCAAAGACAAAATCTACCGTTCCTTCTATGTAGCAATTCTCAACCTGAACTCTGGATCCTGCTCCGTGAAGGTACAACGTATCCTGACGTCCGATGAACTTACAGTCTTTCAGATAGACTTTGTCGGCCGCAGATCCAAATGCGACGGCCGGAGTCTGTTCTCCTTCGCCTGTATGGTCTTCTACGTTATAGCTGTTCTGGAATGTAATTCCCGATGCGCTGAAGCCTGTTGCATTTGATGTCAGCAGAACTGTTCCGCACTGATCCGTTCCAAGATCATACTTATCCTGAGGGACAAACGTTCCATCTGCATTGAATGTATTAGAAGAATAGTAGCTTTCTTCTATAATAATCTCTCCGCCGTCCGAATCAAGAGGCTGGAAAGATACCCAGGGCTTATCCACTGTTACTTTCTCAGTGTACTTTCCCGGTGCAATCTGAATCACCAGCGGATTGGAAGCACTGGACTCATTTGCATCAAGAGCAGCCTGGATGGTGGAATAGTCATATCCTTCACCGACTGTAACCGTATTCAGGTTCACTTCATTGTCGCTCATGTAATCTACTGAAATATTGGATAGATAGCAACTTCCTGTTCCATCTGCGCTGCTGAACTCTAAAGCGACATATGAATTTTCTTCTACTCTCGGAAGCTCTGTCTCTGTACCCACAGAGATTACCTCTCCGTTCAATTTCAGTGTCAGGTTATTGTAATTGTTTCCTGACACTGTGATGGATGCTCCATTTTCGTCCGGGGCTATCGGAATGTAGAGCGTAGTACCTGCTGTGACCTGTGTATCATTTCCACCTGTAGCAGTTGTACGCGGTGCGAATTTTCCAGTCGTAGCATCTATCTGAATACCATCAAACTCATCTTTTGCTCCCTGTACCGTCGGGCGCTCAACTGCGCTACTCTCTGTGAAATCCCATACTTTATCTTTTGCTTCAACAACTGGTGTATCATAATCACTGTCAGATGCATAATTCAGCGAAATTTCTGTTACATAAACCTCCTCTGCAAATTCTACAGCGATATACTGCGGATAAGCGGATTCATCGCTCATGTCAAGTGTGATTTTTTCATTTGTCTTTGTACTTTCACCGTTTACTTTAATATTTGCCGGTGTGCTTCCATCTGTTGTCCCTGCGATCAGAAGTTCCGCTCCTGCATCATCATATGCTACCGGAATGTAGAGAACTGTTCCGGCGTTGATCTGCACCCTGCTGTTTGCAGGCTGCACTGCAAATTTCCCTTCTGTTGCATCAACTTTAATGTCTCCAAAAGTACCCTTGCCCTTGTCTCCTTGCAGTGTACTATCTGCCGGTGCTGCGCCATTCTCATCCAAAAGCCCTTCAGTACTGTCAAACGTATACGACACATCCGTTGCCTGTACATCTTCTGGAACTCCCGGATACTCTTCTGCAGGTTCGTTATAGGACAGTTCTATTGACGAAAGATATGCCTGCGCATCGAATGTAACCTCGCATTCCGTTTCACTCTCCGATGCCTGAAGCGGGATTAATACTTGTGTCCCCTCTGAAGCATAGATCTGTTCTCCTACACGGACAGATGCAGTGCCGCCTGACAGATTAATTTTCACCGTCGCTCCGTCACTGTTCGCCTCCACCGGTATTGTCAGGATTGTTCCTGCATTGACCTGCGTATCTCCTTCACGCGGACTGAATTTTCCATTTGTTGCATCAATCCGGATCCCGTCATACTCACCTGGACTGCCCTCAAGGCTGGGCCTCTCTTCTGTCCCTGCTCCTGTCAGATCCCACATGCGATTTGCCTGCTGTACTGCCGTTTCTGCCGCATAGACAGTACCAGTGCTGTTCACCGTATACAGCGAACCGGTCACCATACTTGCAGCCAGACCAAGCGCCACGGCTGCTGCTAATAAATTTCTTTTCATCTTCTCTCCCCGTTTCTGAAAAAAATGCATACCTGTCAACTTAAAAAACAGTACGTATGCTGTCAATATGTTCCAGAATATATGGTATATTTTGACAAATAAAAAGTCAATATCCGCCGCCAGTACACATTCACGAAATTTTAGAGCTTTTCACGCATATTTTTCAGAGCATTAAACAAATACGCAAAAAAAGCATGCCTACATATTCATCAAAACAACAATTCTCCGTAATATAGGCATACTTTTTTTATTTATATTAAGTTGTCAGAAATCAGTTCTTTTTTCAAGAGAATAATTCTATTCTTGCTCGGATTCTTTCACCCCCGCCGGCAGTTCCACCACCGCCCGGAACTGGTCGCAGTCGATCCGGATGTCAAACTCTCCACCCAGCGCTTTCGTATACGTACTGACGATCGCCAGCCCCAGTCCGTTCCCCTCGCCGGTCCTTGCCTTATCGCCCCGGGCGAACCGCTCCACGATATCCTCCTTTGTGAAGTCCATGAAATATCCGGCTGTGTTTGTCATCTCCAGGCAGATCTTCCTGTCCTTTTCTTCCCCGTCTTTCACATATGTCTTTACAAACACCCGGGTTCCTTTCGCGGAGTATTTCAGGGCATTTTCCAGAAGGTTCTGGCAGATCCGGTAACAGTACATATTGTCAGAGACGAGCTCTGTGCTTTCCTCCGTCTTTTGTGTGATGAACTCCAGGCCGCTCTCCTTCATCCGGTCGTCCATGTCCGCGAAGATCTGATCGATCAGCCGGTTCATCTCAAACGTTTCCATTTTCAGTTCCACATTTCCGCTGCTCGCCTTCGCAAGGGAAAACAGGCTGTTTATCATCTCTCCCAGTTTCCCGGCCCGCTCCGACAGGACATCCACGTAGTCCTTCATCACGTCGCTCATCTCTTCCTTCTTCATCAGCTCGATATAGCCGACCATGGAAGTGAGCGGCGTCTTCAGGTCATGGGATACGTTGGTGATCAGGTCGATCCGCAACTGGTCGCTCCTTGAGACTTTCTCCATACTCTTCCGCTCGATCTCACGGGCTTCCTCGATCCGACGGCGAATGATCTCTTCCTTCGTCTCCTCCGCCTTTTCAAGGACCAGATCCAGTTTTTCTCCCCAGAACCGATGCACTGTCCACTCCGCCGCCATAGTCTGGAGCAGAGCTGTCAGCATGAGTATATATCCCGACACATAAGACATATAATAGGGATATCCAAGGATCAGAATAAGCATATACATTGCTGTGAGCAAAAATACGCCTGTTCCCGCCTGCAGGAACCTCCGTTCCATCTTCCGGGCCGCCGACTTCCACTCTTTATATCCTTTTTCTCCTTCCGGCATCCATTCTCCGAACCTGGTCTGAAGCGTCTGTCTTATCAGAAGGACAACCCCGGGACAGAACAGAAGATTTCCAAGAAATCCCATCAGGATTCCCATCTCATCCCCTAACTCATCCCGGAAAATGAGCAGCACCAAAAAGCAGGCGCCTCCCACCACCATGAGCACTGCTCCGGCAAATGCGGCCAGATCCCGGTTCCGGTTCAGGATCTCTGCCCATTTACTCCTGTCATCTGTATTTTTCCATTTTGTAGCCAATTCCCCACACCACCTTTACATATCTTGGTTTCTTTGTATCGATCTCGATCTTTTCCCGGATGTGCCGGATATGCACCATGACCGTATTCTCCACTGCGAAGTTTGCCGACTCCTCCCACACCTTCTCATAGATCTGCTCCGCGGAAAACACCTGACCCAGGTTCTCCATGAGCAGCAGGAGGATCTTGTACTCCGTGGCGGTCAGCCGCACCTCCTCGCCCTCGGCGATAGCGATCCGCTGTTTCTTGTCCAGCACCAGGCCGCCGTTGACGATCCTGTCCTCATCCTCCTTCGGAGCCCCGCCGCCCCAGGTGTGATACCGCCTCAGATGAGCCTTCACCCGGGCGGTGAGCTCCGACGGATTGTAGGGCTTCTCCACATAGTCGTCTGCTCCCAGCATAAGTCCTGACACCTTGTCGCTCTCTTCCGTCTTCGCCGACAGGATGATCACCGGGATCCGGTATTTCTCCCGCAGCTTCATGAGCGCGGACAGTCCGTTCATCCTGGGCATCATCACATCCAGAAGGATCAGATCGATCCGGTTCGCCTCCAGAGCCTTCAACGCTTCCATCCCATTGTAAGCTTTCACCGTGTTGTACCCCTCGTACTTCAGCAGTTCACTGATGGAATAGACAATCTCCTTGTTGTCGTCCACCACCAGGATCGTTTCCTGTTCCATGTATCTCCCCCGTTTCTTCTTTTTCTGTTCATATAGAATATAATAGACGGGGCTTAAAAAAACCTCAACGCAAATCTTAAAAAATTCTTATCATCTCACGACATGGTCCGCTTGTTATTTCCGGACAAGTACGTTAAACTAATCTGTAACAACAAAACTTCTGAGAGGAGTGTGTCAGTACTATGGCTGAAAAT
>DWVT01000024.1 GCA_019120075.1 Candidatus Mediterraneibacter excrementigallinarum | reverse complement strand
GAACTTTTCAGTTTCAACAAATTTATGCTTTGTCTCATTTTAGCACAGAGATTTCTTCCCTTCAATGAAAACCTGCATTTTGCAGCACAGCAAACATACACTTCATTGCATAGTGAATGATCATACATCTATCGGTCAGGTATGCGCCACCGCATCACGGCTGTACCACCCGATCAGTACCGACACCACCGCTGCCCCAAAGAAGATCCAGGCCATCATCCCTCTCATATTTTCAAACAGCGCACCATAGAGAATCTGTCCCGCCGGTTGCGCGCAGTTGGACAGCGCCAGTACCCAGGCGATCACCTTGCCCGTCAGATGAGCCGGGACCGTCACCTGGATATGTGCCATGATCTGGATCGAATAGATAGAAGCAGAAGCCATGATCACCAGAGCCGACAATGCAAGCACTCCGTAGGCTGCATAGGGCGGACAGGGCAGGAAAAGGACCAGTCCCATGGGGACCAGCATCCCGCCGGCAAGCATGAGAAAGCGGTAACTCCGGTCCATCCTGAACTTCTGCCCCAGAATCCCTGCTCCAATGCCTCCCGCCAGTCCGCCTGCTCCCAGGACCGCCTGCATATACCCGTACATCCTGGACGCTTCCGCCGGTGAAAAATCAAGTTCCTGCATGACAATAACAGGAAGCCCGATGATCATAAGCGCGGACATAAAGAAGTTCACACCGGCAGCGCAGAGTGTCAGTTTTCCCACCGCAGGTTTCTGCCGTGTGATATAGGCTATGCTGGATGCACATTCCCCGGCCGCTTCGCGGAGTACTGTTGTTCCACTTTTCTGCTTTACATAAGGGATATGGATAAATATCTCCATTACAGCAGAGCAAAAGAAACAGCCCGCTGCCACGACCATCACCGGCATGATTCCCCACATGCTGTAAGCAGCTCCGCCCAGCGCCGGTCCAAGAAGCCCGGACAACGATGAGACCATATTGACAACAGCATTGGCCTGCATCACCCGCCCTTCCTCTACAAGAACCGGAATACTCGCCTGCACGGACGGCTGATAAGCTCCGGAAATCCCGTACAGCAAAAAGAGAAGGATCAGCACCATAACAGACAGATTCATCCTACCGTACAGGACCAGGAATACAACGATGAGCCCACAGGTGAAAAAATCCAGGAACACCATGATATTCCTCTTATTGATGCGGTCCGCAATGATCCCTCCGACAGGCGCCATAAGTGCCATCGGGAGGAACGCAAGTCCTGACACCACACCAAGCACAGCGGCAGATCCGGTCACTTCCAAAAGATGTACCGGAAGGGCAAAACGCACCACTGCATTACCGAATAACGAAATGATCTGCCCGATCACCACCAGGATAAAGTCCCTTGAAAACCCTCTCTTCATCACTGCACCTCCATATTCTGAATTTTCTCTTCTACACTTTTTCTCCGTCCTGTGCCATTCTCTCTAATCATTTCTACCTCTCCTTTCATACCGACCGTTGGTATGTACAAAAGTAAAAGAATCTGCCCTGTCTGTTCAGGGCAGTATCTACTACTCTTCTTCACCTTTTTTCTGATTATAGAGAACCGTATATCCCTCCAGAGATGCAATCACTTCATCATCCAGGATATCCAGTCCCCACAGTTTCAGCGTATACTGATAAAACTTCAGCTTATGCACAGTCTCCTCCAGACTGGAGTGATAAATCATCGGATTGAGCCACACATTACTCACCAGCATCAGCACCTCCGCCAGCTCTCTTGGGAACTCCGTGTGGATTGATCCGTCCGCGATTCCCTCCTCCAGGATTTTCTGCACCATATCCACAGACTCTGTCTGTGTCTCATTCAGAAGAAGTCTGAGAAGCTGCGGATTCTTCATCATATCAGGCGCTGCCACGAACATGTTTTTATGCGCGGGATTGAATGCCGAAGTCCGGAAGATTTCCTTTAATTTTTCCAGACCGTTCAGGTCCGTCCTCTTACAGATCTGATAAAGCTTCTGATTGGACGGGGAATACATCCTGTCAGCTACCGCATTCATGATCTCTTCTTTTGACTTAAAGTGATAATAGATCGCGCCCTTGCTCAGACCGCCCAGATGATCAATGATATCCTGAATGGATGTATGCTCATACCCCTTTTCAGTAAACAGCCGGGCCGCCGTATCAATGATCAGATTTCTCGTTTCCTCAGGATATTTATTCCGCGCCATGTTTCCGCCTCCATTTATCATACCAACGGTATGTTTTTATTATACATACCGTTGGTATGTATGTCAATACGTCACGCTAAAGAACCTCCTCGATCTTCTTCAGTTCCTCCTCCGTAAACTCCAGATTCTCGATTGCTTTCACATTATCAACCACCTGCTGGGGTCTCGACGCTCCCACCAGTACGCTGGTCACGATCCCGTCCCGGAGCACCCAGCTCAGCGCCATCTCCGCGAGTGTCTGTCCTCTGCCCGCCGCAATGCCGTTTAAGTTTCGAATCTGCTGGAGTTTTTCCTCGGTCAGCGCCTCTTTCTTCAGGAAACGTCCGTCGGTACGGATCCTGCTGTCCTCCGGGATCCCGTTCAGGTACCGGTTCGTCAGAAGCCCCTGCGCCAGCGGACTGAAGGCAATGATTCCCTTTTTCAGTTCCGCCGCCGTATCCTTTAATCCGTTCTCTTCAATAGTCCGGTCGAAAATGGAATACCGGTTCTGATTAATAATAAACGGGCAGTGCATCTCATCCAGGAGTTCCTCCGCCCTTCTCAGCGTGGGACCGTCGTAATTGGAAAGCCCCACGTAAAGCGCCTTGCCTGACCGTACCGCCTGGGCGAGAGCTCCCATGGTCTCCTCCAGAGGCGTCTCCGGATCCATCCGGTGGTGGTAAAAGATGTCCACGTATTCCAGCCCCAATCTCTTCAGGCTCTGGTCAAGGCTCGCCAGCAGATATTTCCTGCTGCCCCAGTTCCCGTAAGGGCCTTCCCACATATCATAGCCTGCCTTGGTACTGATGATCAGTTCATCCCGGTACTGACTCAGATCTTCCTTTAAGATTCTGCCGAAGTTCTTCTCCGCGCTCCCGGGCTCGGGCCCGTAATTATTGGCAAGGTCAAAATGGGTGATCCCGTTGTCAAACGCCGTGAAGCAGATCTGACGCATATTTTCGAAATTTCCCGTATCTCCGAAGTTGTGCCAGAGTCCCAGGGAGACTGCCGGCAGTTTCAACCCGCTCTCCCCGCAGCGGTTATAAAGCATTTTCTCGTATCTTTTGTCTGATGCTGTGTACATAAACATTTCCTCCTGTATCCTATTCTTTCTGTTTCAGAAATACATACTCCTTCTCCGTGGACTGTTCCTCCGCGAAATGATAGCCCAGCCGGTCAAAGCTTTTGATCCTCTCAGGTTCCTCCACCTGATGCTCCGCCAGATACCGGACCATCTCGCCCCGGGCCATCTTAGCAAATGTTCCCTTCTGCTTTACCTTCCCGCCAATCAGTTCCCCGAAGGTCACTGTAAGAAATGCATCCTCCGGTTGAAGATATTTCTCAATGCACCGGGAATACTCTTTCGACGCCAGGTTCAGGATCACCGCGCTCTTTTGTCCCTCTTCTCCTTCCCCGCTCCCGCGGACCGGCTTCTTCCTGTCTCTGTCTGTTATCTCCCTGTACAGCTTTTCTCCCCAGAACCGGTACAGGTCCCCCGCCTCGGATGCCTTCGCCTGCATCTCCAGCCGGTACGGCACAACGCCGTCAAAGGGTCTGAGTACGCCATAGAATCCTGACAGGATCCGCAGATGTTCCTGGATATAATCTGTCTCCGCCCCGCCGAACACCGCCGGAGCCATGTACTGATACTGGATCCCCTCATAGGCGATCACTGCCGGAGTCAGATTTTTTCTCAGATCCATCTCCTGAAACCGTTTATAGTTCTGCTCCGCGATCTTGTCATTGCACTTCCACAACGCCTTCGCCTCTGCAAAAGACAGCCGCCGCATCCACTCCAAGAGCTGTTCCGCTTCTTTCAGGAACACCGGCATTCCCTCCGGTGCCAGAGTGTCCGTATCTACATTCATTTTCTTCGCTGGTGAAATAATGATCTTCATCCTCACAATATCCTTTCCGGTCTGAATCTCAGGTAGTCCGACGACACAAGGTGATAGTCGATCCCGTTTACCATGCCGTGAAAACTGTCATCATATCTTGCTTTCCCGTGACAATGGGAGTAAACCACATGCTCCGCACCGTACTCCTCCGCCATCCTGGTAAATCCACTCTCCGTCTCACCGATGCTGGTGGGCGGATAATGCAGGAACATGATGTATTTCTCGTACCCCGCTGCCCTCGCCGACTCAAAGGATGCACGGAGCCGCACCAGTTCCCGGTCCCGTATCTTCTCAAAATGCTCGTAGGAATCCCTGCCTTCGTAACAGTATCCTTTCGTCCCTACCAGCGCATAAGTTTCATAGGTATAAAAATTATTCTGAAGGAAAGACAGTCTCCCCTTGAACTGCTCATTGAGCTTTGCAGTCTTCTTCGCGTCCCAGAACATATCATGGTTTCCCCTGAGCAGGATCTTCCGCCCCGGGAGCCGCTCAATAAACTCCAGATCCTCCCGGCACTCTTCCAGGTTATGCCCCCAGGAATGATCTCCTGTGATCACTGCCGTGTCCGATTCCTTCACATATTTATTCCAGTATTTTTCAATCTTCTTCACATGGTTCTTCCACTCGCTCCCGAACACGTCCATAGGCTTGTTGACCGTGAAGGAGAGATGAAAATCTCCGATCGCATAAAGCGCCATCCGCTCTTCCCCCTGACTTTTCGCTCTTCTGAGTCCTCTCCAGAACATTCTTCTGCCCCGCTATCCGGATCAGGATTCCCCGGTCTCTGCGTTTACTTTCAGGATATACTCAATTCCTTCCGCAACGCCGTCCTCATCGTTGGATGCCACGATCCGATCCGCCGCATCCCTGCATTCCGCAGAGGCATTCGCCACAGCAAATCCGATCCCTGCGTATTTCAGAAGTCCGCTGTCGTTATGCCCATCGCCGAATCCCGCAAGTTCCTCCCGGGACAGCCCCAGATATCCGATCAGAAATTTAGCCGCCGCATCCTTCCCCGCATTTACATCCGAAATCTCCAGCAGCTGCTTTACAGATGAAGTGATATACACATCCTTCGCCTGTTTTTCCAGAGTTTTCCACAGTTTCCGCTTGTGTTCTTCACTTTTTACCACAACGTCGATACAGTCCAGCTCTCCTTCATGCTCCCGGATAAAACTCCTCATATCCTCAGTCGGTTCCCGGGTTCCCTGTATATACGGGATTGACCGAGGCATCGCCCCGAACCGGACCGGATCCCCCACATATGCTTTCTCCGCATAAGGCTTTCCATCGATGAACGCCTCAAAGGTCACATCCTCTCCTTCCGTCTCCCTCAGGATATCCCGGACTGCCTCTGCTTTCAATTTATACTGCCTCAGGCATATCTTCCCCTTCAGGTCGTACACCGCCGCCCCGTTGGACGTGATGGCATAACGGATCCCCGGAATCTCCAGCACCTCCCCTGGAAGAGAATCCAGTGAGCGCCCGCTGGCGACCGCGATCTGTATCCCGCTGCTGATCGCCCTTTCAATCGCCCTGCGATTTCTCTCACTCAGATGCCCCTCGCTGTTCAATGTTGTTCTGTCCAGATCAAGTGCAATACATCGTATCCTCATATCTTCTGCTCCTCAAAAATCTGCCGGAACCGCAGCGCTTCCTCCATCGTATTGTGCCAGCCGTCCCGCTTTAGGTCTACCCGCCAGCCATCTTCCGTATATTCCGTTTCCACGCCTTCTGCTTCCAGAAGCCTCCGCTGCATGTCATCCGTCTCAAATGCCGCCGCACCGCTCAAGATTCCCCGGGAATTGACGACTCTGTGAGCCGGGATCCCCTCTCCGAGCCTTCCCCGGTTCAGGGCATATCCTACCTGGCGGGCATTCTTCGGCTTCCCGCAGAGCAGGGCGATCTGCCCGTATGTAGCAGCCTTCCCGTATGGGATGGCACGACAGACGATTGCCGCCCGCCGGTAGAAATCAAAATTTTCATTCCCCATTACAGAACCCAGTCCAATCTCAAAGTCCAATCTCAAAGTCTCATCTCAAAATTCCAGTCTCATTTCAAACCACTGTGCCCCGCCGTGTTCCGACCCGGATCTCCCTTCATTCACAAAGCCGAATCTCTCATAGAAAGAGATCCGGCCTTCCTTACAGGTAAGAACGAGACCTTTTCTCCCCTGTTTTTTCACATCTCTGATCACTTTCCGCATCAGCTTGTCCATATATCCCCTTCCCTGGCGGTCCGGGCGGGTCTCCACACCGAAGATCATCTGCCAGGCGCCGTTCTCCTCATGGAGTCCGGCATCCTCAAACATCTCATCTAAAAGATGTCTGCTGTTGCTGACCATCCCGTTCACCATGCTGACGATTTCTCCGTCTTCCTCCAGCAGCCAGAAATGCTCCGGAAAGACACGGAGCCTTTTCTCAAAATCCTCCCTCTTTCCGGCTTCAGCCTCAGGGAAACAGAGCGTTTCCAGCGCTGCGATCTGCTCCAGGTCATCCATATCCGCATGACAGATGGTTACTTCCAGGCCACGCCTCCCGGAAATATATTCCTCGGTGATCTTCATGATCGTCTGAATATTTTCAAGGTCCCGTCTCACATCCCCTGTCTCCAGAGAATGATTCCCATCCTCTGTCACATACAGCGGGAATCCTCCTTCTCTGCATCCCCGCTCCACAGCGTCAAAGGTCACCCAGTTATCCGCTGTCCCGGTAAATGCGATCCCGGGCTGCTTCATAAACTGAAAAGAAGCCTCCACCGGAGTGTAATAGATGTTCCTTGTATTTAAGCCATACTTCCCCGCATAGGCGGATGCCACCGCTGTTCCCACACTTTTGGAGATAAAGAGAACATCCTCATACTCGGAAAAATCGATATCCTTCAGAATCTCTCCCGCCTGTTCCAGCGCACTGAAAAACGCCTTCTCCATTTTCTCCCTTGATCCCTTTACACCCTTCGGGAACTTTCCGTAAGGAACCTCTTTTATCTCATATCCATTCTGTGCCGCCAGCTTTTTGCTGTAGTAAAGGAGAGGCTTGTCCACATGATAGCCCACTCCCGGAAAAATAACTGCAATCTTCTTACTCATTTATTCTGATCCTTTCCACTGCTTTTTTCCAGTCCTCAAAAAAGTCTGCAAATGTCAGATAACGGTCTCTCTTATTGGGACTGACCGCTTTTTTTGCCACCTGATAGCTTTCCTTATTTAACTGCCAATTCGAAAGCGAACATGGCCTGAATTGATTCTCCTGATACCTCCGGTGGATTTCTTTCTCCGAAAAAGTCCCGAAAAATTCAAAGAGCAGCGCCCCCAAAGTAAAAATATTTGTCTGCTCATCTATCACGCTTCCCTTTTCATATTCTTCCGGCGCCTTTAACCTCTTTGTCCCGAACCATTCCTCTCCCTTGTCATTAATGACAGGCGCTTTTCGGAACAGATCAATGTCGCAGATTGTAAGTACATCGGTTGAAAAATCATAGATGAGACTACCGTCATAAAAGTCGACGGCGACATATCCCTTTTGATTCACATTTTCCAGGAAATGAAATAGGACCTCCGCCGTTTTGAGTTTTTTGCCGACAGATAGTTCTCTGAATCTTTCCTTCGGGCTTTTCAGGTCGGGGTCATTCTCATATTTCCGAAAATTCCAGTGGTCAAAAAGACATTCCCCCTCTGCCCATTCAAAGACCACAACATAAAACTGCCTGTATTCATATTCCTCGATGATTTTTATTAAATTGGGATGCTGCAAGTCATAATACAGATGAACAGCCTCTTTCAGTAACGCAACCGATTCCGGAGGGGACATTTCTGCTCCTATCGTATCTGCGCCTGCAATTTTACAGAAATATTTTTTGTCCTTATCTTCCATCCCGATACAGATACATCCCGACCCGGTTTCGTCGACAACCCAAAAGGCTGTGCCATATTTTTTCAGCCAGGTAAAATCCTGTGCTTCCTTCAGTCTAAATTCAATAGAATCAAGTTTATTGATTATCATTATACTCCATTCTCCGGTTTATCTCTTTTTCACAATCCAGTGATCATTTTTTGTTTTTCTTTCCGCACAGTAACCACATGGCATATCGCTCAGTTCACCGACCGAATTATCTAAATCAAATACTGATTTTAAGGATACCAGTCTTGCTTCATCTGTCTCATGTGTTGAGCCGCACAAGAACTGCCACATTCCATCATCTTCATCATGTGATACATATAAAACAGGTTTGCCATCATCAATAATATGACAACAGACTATCGCAGCCGTATTCGGTGCATCATAAAAAGGATAATCCATATGTAACGCCCCCATTCCGTTCGCACTTTGCCACTGCCCATATCTTACTATTATACAGGAAATGATTATTTCCGATTTCTTTTTTTAATTCCTCAACCAAGGCTCCGTTTGATTGAGATAATGGAATCATATGCCAGGTTAGAGCTTTACCATATTTATCATACAAACCACAAAATACTTCTTCCGCCGTCATATAAAAGTTCTCCACATCGTTCCAATTATCTGCACTAAAACTTTGGTTTTATCCGTCCCTCTTTATTTTATCCGATTGCCAGTATTAGTGTCGACAAAATATCTGCCTGTGTTATCAAAACAAAGTTCTAAATCTGTCCCTACTGGCATATCATAAACTGATAAAACCGCCGGTTCAATGTTTGCAAGAGTGTTAAAATCTACTACGATCATATTTTCGGTATTATTTATATACTCCTGTGTATCCTTATCCCCGATTGCTCTCCATCCGTTATCCGCCGGATTTACACTTTCTTCTCTAAAAAACCATTTCAATTTAGATGTCCCTTGATAAATTGATTTAGTAATGATAACGCCTCCTGCATTTTCTATAAAAACAGCGTTTTTCTTTTTAAATAATCCCATATATAAACACCTTCCCAATCCAATTTTCAACTCACCAGCTTAAGATTTGCCAACTTAGTTTTGAATACGTTCATAACATGTTTCCAGTCGTTGTTCTATTTCTTTTTTTGTTAAATTTACTTCACTAAATGTAAAAACCTCATTCGCAGCATTCTGCCCGGTCTCACATCGGCATAAAAGGACTCCCCAATCAGGAATTGTATAATAATTTATTACACCCGTAGAAAACCCTTGTTCCTCCGGCCAATTTACCTCAGGCACATTGACACAATTGAATATTTCATAAATTGCCAAAGATATATCCGAAATATTATCGCTATTATTTGTATTAATACGTACAAGTGAATCATCATTCATAAAAGTAAGGTTATACTTTTTTGTTATTTCTGCAACTTTATTAATATAATCCTGACTTTCAAGTAAAGATTTCAGATAAGCATCATCACATCCAAAATGATACGTATTATTGTATATTATATTTGATACGTTAAACTCTACTCCGGTCTCATCGGAGTAGATTCCGCAATCCGTACTTTCATCAAAAGATTTAACAGTATTAAAAGTATGTTCAGGATAAGTTTGTTCGAGACACATTATAATACGCTCATCCGTATTTTTCCCGCTTAAAGATATGTATACGACCAGATACTAATTGAGCCTGCTGCTCTATATTATACTTCACTTATCAGCTTTCCAGAAAAATCTATTTCATAAAAATTCCCTTCAAAATCATGCAGTTTAATAGAATTCTCACATAGCTCAAATGCTTTTTTCTCTGACATTGATACAAATATATCTTTACCCGAAAAGGACCATTTCTTATCAAAATTAAGGTCCAGCATGATTATTTCTATTTCTCCATAAATGATATAACCGTTCTGTACTCTGTATATTCCGTAATTGCAGCCAAAACAATCAAATTCTTTAAAATTTATCATAGCGCCATCATTTATATCCAACTGAACAACAGCATCATTTTGTAAGATGGTTAAGATTTTATCCTCAAGCACAGCACAGTCTTTGTCATAGCTATAAAAATCACCTATCAGTGCAATGCGGATTGTTTTGCTGAACAAATCTATCTGTACAGAGAATGTCTTATACATATCATTGTGCCTTAGGTGCCTTGGATTTATCACCAGATCGTATGGCTTATTATCCGTTGATTCAACCGTGTATGTTGTATCTATGGAGATGTTTATGAAACATATATCATTCTGTAATATCATATTATTTGCCTCACTTTAGATACAATTTTCTATTTGACAGCTTGGGGCTTGTAACTTTATCAGTATGTAACTTACTTATGATAATACTTCTTTACAATTTTGTTCATTTCGTCATCGCCAAATGACTCAACCTTTGCTTTTAGTGTCATATTTCCTTCCATTTTATCTAAATTCAATCCGTGTTGTAACATCATCTCAAGTATAGTATTATTGTTTTCATGTATTCTTCCTATTGCGCTTAGAATAGGTGAAAAGCCCCTTTTATCATTCATATTCGGGTCTGCCCCCAGGTTTAATAACAATTCTATTGCCTCTAAATAATGGCTTTGACACGCCCTGTGAAGATAAGATATTCCGTTATCATCTTGAAAATTTGGATTTTCAACCGTTTTAATTTTTTGTAACAAATCATCAGACTGCTCTACACCTAACCTAAAAAATATTTCATCCCTGCCGTACATATTTGGATACATTTCCATCCCCCTTCATTTATCAAATACTCACAATTTTCAACCCATAATTAAGTTCTTCTGCTTTTTCTAACGCGTGGCTGAAAATTGTGATAAAATCCTCTCCATCACTCGTAACAAAATAATTCGATAAATTTGTTATGTCACTACTGATATCTGTTCCCCATGGCGGTTGAGCAGATAGATTTTCTATATCCCATATTACTTTATCTGGAGACAGCTTTGCTAATCCTTGTTTTATCTGTTCTAATTCATTTATTGCTTCAGAAATATGGTTACTACTTAATTCTCCCTGGTATAATTCATTCATAATAACCGGGAATTTACTTCCCCATTTTTGATTTTCCAGATTATATGCGACTGTCGAAAAAAATGAAAACAGAAAATCACCGCTTCCTATTTGGTACCAATAATACTTTACTTTAAATCCAACCATAATACTTCCTCACAACATATCTGAGATATTCCGGTCCGCTAACTTCCGATTTGTTGTTCTCTCTGATTTTCTTGAAAATCAACTCTTTTTAAATTCCATTTTCCCGTTTTGCAACTGAGGATTTCAAAACACAATAACTTTGGAGCCGCTTTATACGCGCCATAAAACCGGCAATCGTTTTAATATGAATTGACTTTTTCACTCATATAATCCGTCTCCTATGATCTGAACTACCCTTCTACCCATTTCAAATACGGAATAAGTTGCTCTCCTGAATTTGCTAATAGTATCTGAGCATTATCAGACTCATATATTTCAGTTCCAACAGGCAGAACTGTAGCGTCCCAATTATTAAAATCACTTGTTATCCCGGACTCACTTATTTCCCCTATCCTATCGCCTTTATCAAAAGTCTCATTTTTTACCCAGTCTACATCCGCCGCATTTATATAGACAATATCTTCATAAATAAACATATCTACGTTATTATCATCTGAATATACTTGTTCAGGAGTTGGATTGGACGTTGCTTTTGCTGCATTACATCCTGTAATTCCAATCATGATAATAAATATAATACTTCCTGAAATGCTTATAATTCTCTTTCTCATTCCCGGCTCCCCTTCTTTTTGGTCACGGCAGTATTTTTGATCAGTCATTTCTTTTTAATATTCGATTTTTAAAGTCATACCCGGTAATGCAATTCCTTTGCTTCGAGTGATAGCATGCCTGTCTTCAGCGGAAAAGCCAATCGTTTCCCCATCATTAAGTACAATATCGTTCTCTAACACATAATCCGCCAGATTGAGCAGGAAATCCCGCACATCAGAAGGCTTTGCATCTGCATCCAGCACTTCCATTTCATCTTTTCCAAAGGCGCTCATTCCATAAGTATAACAACAGATGCTGCCTTCTCTCTGCCACAGGCCGAACCAGATCCAATTTAGAATCGGCAAGCCATTTTTCTTCATCATCTGGGCGCAGCCTTCATAAAACCGAGGTTCAAATACTGTTCCACTGCTATATATCCCCAGTACACCTTTTTGGCTGCAACAACTGGAAAGCAGCTTCACAAACAATATGCCTTGCTCAAATACGTCTGGCTCTGTCCCCATTATGGCCACAATGAGATGTGCCCTATGATTGTGAGCAGCTTCTACTGCTCCTGACCAAAGATAATTACTTCTGGCATTTTCTTCTGCCTCATTACCCGGAACAGGAACAGACATCAAACCAACGGTGGCGATCATTTTCCCCACTTGAAACACCAGTGTATCATCCTGTTGTTTGCTGCCTTCCACAACGCAAATGTCCCATTGGGTCTGTAAGTCTTTGATCAGTTTTTGCTTATCCCAATTTGCATCAGACAGGAGAACGAAACCGACAAATCTGTTCTTATTGCCTTGTGCAGTATCTGTCTGCTCTTTTTTCTTTTTAAATAATCCCATATGTAGTCCCCCTTTTCATATTTATCTTTGAATCAGTCCCACACGATTTCCCAACAATTATAATTATCGGGAATTGGCGGTATGCAGGAGTAATATATGCAGGGATTTGATTCAATTACACCGTCAGAACACAGCCATTCACAATTCACTGCTTTCTCCAGTTCTTCCGGCTTCATTCCCGTGCATATCACGATCGAATCCCCTGCAAGATCCAATACTTCTGTTCCGTTTTCCTCTCTGATTTCCGTATCATCATGCAATGCCACACGAACCCATGCAACATTTGGCATCAATTCGATCCTTCGCAGCATGTCCCTCATTTCAGCAAGGGATGGGCGCCCATATCCCCATTGATTCGGCGCAATGGAATCCTCCTCCGGATTCCCGTCAAAAAATTCATCCAGTGTCAATAGCGGAAGATGTTCTTTATCTTCTTCCAGTCTCCGTTTAAATACATCCAGTTCTATCATAGCTGCAGGTTCCCTCCCAACTTAAATCCTAACTGATCTTAGTCGCCATTCCGGTTTCAATGAGCAGATTTTACTAAATAAATCTTCTATGCGGCAATGTGTTCAAATTCCATTTCTGTTTCTCGTGATACACATTTTTTCTTAATTCATCTACACTCAGCACCCGGTCTTTTTCTTCTTTAATCCATTTATCCTGGTCAGATTTTGTGGTGATTATTTTCCCCTGGCCTAATATTTGTTTTGAATATTTTTCAATTTCTTCGACTTTTCCTTCATTCATCCAGCTTTCTAAATAAAACAGTATCCGGAGTATCGAAAGCTGCTCAACACCATATGCTCTTTTACAGTATAATTTAAGATTATCAACAAATTCTTTATAATTTATATCTCCTTCCACAGGGATCAGAGAATTATTTTTTAACTCTGCCATTATCTTAGTTACTCTGTCTTCTCTGCTGACAGATGAGATAATACATGTACTTTTCGTTAGGGAAAAGTCAAAGGTAATATCTTCCCGTCTTCTTGCCAAATTATGAAGAAAAATTCGAGGATAATATCTGCTTTTATCCGATCTGATTTCTAAGCATAAACCGATTAATAATGGATCGATAATTCTCATAAGCCACATCGGCTTATAAACTGCCATTTCATCAAAATATTTATTCCATTTATCAGTTATTATCTTTTGATCAGCCTTTGTTATTTTAGGAAAACTCATGTATTTACCTCCGCTGATTCAGATGTTGTTTAACCCAGCTTCTCCTCACAAAACTCCCGTATTGCATTATTGATGAAAATTTCTCCGTTTTTAAAGACTCCGTCCCCCTGATCCTTTAAACAGTTTAGCGCTTCAGGATATTTGTGATCATGAACATATGTCAGAGCTTCTCTTAACTCACTGTGATACCGTTTTGATTTTATGTTTCGTATAAAATCATCAACCGCTGACGTTTGAACGGAATGATAAAAATGATCCAGATAGTCGCCCACACATTTTTCCAGTTCCCAGACATCCCAGTCCTTCAGTTCCTGACTGCATGCAAAGATCTCAGATCCTGTCACAGTAAATGCGCCGACTGCACGCAGGCTGAGAGGTTCCTTTTTATTGTCTTCCATTTTTAAAAAATCCCACAACAGATCATCAAGCCACAGCGGCTTTACCGTTTCTCTGGAAGTAAAGAAGCAATGACCGTCCGCTGTTACATTCACAGTTATGAGAAGATCAAAAAATAAGTCTTTTTTGCTATACCAGATCATAAAATCTTTCTTCTTAAACGGGTAAGCTTTTATTTTCTCCCTCAGAATCTTGGGTAACGCTTTATTCAGCTCTCTTAATTTTCTCTGCTCTTCCCGGGTCATCCTGATCCCTCCGTAATAAATCTCAATCCGACGGCAGCCAGTTTAGTTCATCGTATCGCAAATATTGTCGAAACTAGATAACAGACTTCCTGCTGTAATCCGTAACGTCGCTGCCGATCTTTTCATACAATGTTTTTACATCTGTCTGCTTATTTCTAACAGCCAGCAGCTCCGCATCTGTCGCCCCTACAAATTCCACAAAATCGACTTTCCCGTTTTGGGTATTTATCGATCCCAGATCATGATCCGGTACTGTTATAAATCCTGTTATTGCGGACTGCATTTTCGTATCGATTCCCTGCGTCTGCCCGGTATATAAGAACTCATAAGGGCGGAAGATTTCACCTTTTGTAAATGTGATTCTGGCAATCGCCTGTAAAATCCCGCAAATGCATCTTATTTCCGCTTCTTCATCTTCATAATCATCTTTTTTCAACTTGAATGTAAATTCCATCCCATAACCGCTGACATCTTTATTATCCGTCTCTTTTTCATATATCTCTGATAATCCATATGTAACGAAATGCCAGCAGTCTCCGCCGTCATATATGCTGATCCCGTCAAGCGGATCATTTCCCCCTAATTTCCAGCTTACTAAAGTCCCATAATGTTTTGGTTCTTTTTGATCCGGATAGATTTTTTCGCATGCGTCTGTGATTGCATCCCAGCCGACCGCTTTCACTTCTTCTTTATTCTTATCTTCTTTATTTTTCTCCTCTTTATCTGTCGAATAATCCCATAATTGTTCGCTCTCCTCCTGATTTTTTCTGCAGCGTTCCGCGCCTCTTTCCTTATCCCTTTCATCTGTAAACTGCTCCAATACCCCGGCCAAAAATGGGATAAGCTCTCTTTCTTTTGAAGACATCCGCATCAGATCATTGATACTGTTTATTGAATATCCTCTCTGCCGGAGTCCGGCTATTATCCGGGCTTTGTTTTCTTCTCTCGTTTTCCTACCCATTTACAACTAGCCATTCTTTGTTTCAGCCTGCACGATCCAACATTCTCAGAAAATCGCCGAAAGTGTCCGCGATCCGGTACATATTATTTTCATCATCTGATACCTCATAGGTATAAGAGTGATCCCAATAGTAAATACCCTTGTTCTCCCCGCCGCAGGCCATAACAATAAACCCGTTTTGTATAGAATCTCCGATCAGTACACTCCCAGGAAACAAATCCTCTGCAAACATGTCGGTATAAAATACCGCATCAGCATTTTTATTGTCCAGACCTATTCCATATAAAACATCGACCACAATCTCATCATTCAGCTCTTCCACAAAAAAACTCATACTATAATCCACATTTGTTCCACCGTTTGTCTGTAGAAGAAAATCTCTGTAATCGTCCGGCAATTCAATCCCCATCTGCTGTTCCGCTTGTTTCATTCTCTCATTGTCGGCTGTTCCGAAAGATCTTATGTCCATTTTCCATCCCTCCACAACTCAATTGAATTTCCTTTTTACATTGACGCACTTCTCTCACAGATAAGGGTTCTCCTCTTCCAGGACCCATGGAATTGCTGCTTCAATTTCCATCTGCAGAACAGGCCGCGGAAATCCTTTTTCGACCAGAGCGCATTCCTCCTGAAATGAAACCCGGAAATCATCAGAAATTTCATAGGTGTTTGCCTTCTGCCACACAAATGTTTTTGAATCGGAGGTTTCCTGTGTTTCCACCCATGCGCTCTTTCCCTCCGACATGGTACCGCACAGATGACAGAAGCCGCCATACAGAAGCGTACCATCTGGATTAGCTCTATTGACATATATTTCTGTTATTTTCTTCATATCGATTCCCAGAGAATGAAAGAAACAGAAAACCTCATCCGGCATATAGTCTACGGCCTTTTCAAAGTTTCTGCATCCTGCGCAGCCACATCCGTCTGTCACATATTTCATCTTTTTGTAAAATTTCCGGGTTTTCTCCGGGTCTGTCTGGAGCTGGAATTTTCCTAATCGGATATACATTTTCCCTTTCCTCTCTTATTTCATCGACGTTCTTCTCATTCAGAAATGTTCAGTAACAGCAACACATTCCGGATAATTTAATTTTGCGATCAACTTTTTTGCCTTTGCATATTTAACATCCTTTACGATGACATACGGCAAATTCTCAATATTCTTCCTAAATGCGCTCATCGGTATTTTCAGAGAAAATACCTTTCGTATTTCAACCTGAAATTTTATCCTGTCATCCGGAACAGCAATTATCATAATATCAACTTCGTCAGATAAGCTATCATTCTCGCTTCGCATCACACAGCCATTTTCTACCCATTTGCTGAAACAGAACCATTCATCCGGTTCCGCCGTTCCTATTGCTCCTGCATCAATGAAGCCACACATTACTGCACTTTTATCAGCTTTTATAATAAGTTCCCTGTCTCCATTGTCATTTCCAATACTCAAATAACCCGGAGCATTTTTTGATACTTGATTATTGATGTAAGCCTCAACAACATCCTCCGTTCCATACACCACGCATAAATCAAATACCATTCCGTTTGTATTTAATAAAAAACGTCTGTAAACCTCAGGAATTTCTAAGCCAAGCTGTTTTTCTATCTTCTTTATCTCTTCCTCACTTGCGGGAGGATTTTTTTCAAAAATACAATTCTTAAAACTCATGTCACAGCCTCACTGGTAGATCAGAATAGTGCTCAAGATATTTTTCTTAATAAAGTGACTCCTGCATCTTGAGCAAACACAAAATATCTGCCATCATAACTAAAACCGCAAGTATAAAATCCATAGTTACGAAAAATAACGTTCTTATTTCCTCCTCAATATCCTTGTTTTGAACGATGTCATTTAAAATCTCAATGTATCTCTGTTGATTTTCTTCTCCGTTTTTCACCCTGTTCAGCATCCAGACAGTATGCATGGCAGGACGTCGTTTGACAGAATCGATCAGTAATTGTTCACATCCCTTCTTATAAAAAGTTTCGACAAAATGTACGATTGAACCAGGCATACCAAAATCAGAGAGAGGATGCCGCTCTATAAATTGTAACAGCGGTTCTACTGCTGCAAGACCAATGCCGCTCTCTTCAATTTCCTGCACGCAATCATCCATAACTTCAACAAAACCATCCGTATCTATTTCGTTTTCCATTTTTTCAATTATCTTATTTAGATTTTTCATAGCTATTTTATTTCTCTCACCGTCCTTTTATCCTCATACGCTTATTTTCTTGTGAACCTATACTTACCTTTTCCATGCCCGGATACCGACTCTATAATTTCTGCTTTTGCCAATTTTGACAACAGTTTGGAAACACTTGAATTCTGAAGTCCAAGAAGCTCAACAACTGCACTCCTTCCAAAAATCACATCATAACCAAACTTTTCAAACATTCTATAAATATGATCAACCGTCTTTCCTGAAAAATCCGCTGCTTTATCTGAAAGTATATTTTCAATATCTACTTTCGAACTTTGAATGTCTACTTTTTGCTTCCCAATGTCTACTTTTCTACTTTTCCAAAGTCCACTTATATGCAAATATCGATTATGCAATTCATTCTTTTCATTCAGAAGCAGATTTCTCAAAAATACTTCAAGATACTCTGTAGTTTCATGAATACCTTTTTGTAGGTTTGTGTAGTTTGCACGAACCAATGCATTTCTGAAATACCATGCATTCTCAGCAAAAATATCGTTGGTCGCAGAGAATCCAAGAGTTTTTAAATATTTAATAAAAAATACCGCCGTTGTTCGCGTGTTGCCCTCCTCAAAAATGTGGATCTGCCATAGTCTTGAAATAAATACAGCGAGATGATGAATAATATCATTCATTGAAAGTCCTTTATAACTGAAGTCCCTCTCCTGGGAAAAATCATATTCAAGAGTAGCTCTCAACTCAGAAGCACTTCCATATAATACAGTTTCCCCATCTAAAACCCACTCTTTCTTTGTAATATTATAATCTCTTATCTTTCCGGCATGTCTATATATACCCTGAAATAGTCTGCGATGAATAGAAATATATTCATTCGGTGAAAAGGAAAATGCTGCTTCTGATAATATTTCTGCAATTCGCGCTGATACTTTGTCGGCTTCTTCCATACGCTCATTCTCTGGATCCTCAGGCTTTTCCTCATAATAGGTGTCAATAAGATTTTTAGCTTCTTCCAGTGTAATTTTCCCTTCGATGTTTCGAATCGCAGTATCGATTAAATATTCAGATGTTTTTAATCCATCCACCGCCTGTAATCCGATTGCCGTACTCCAGGCATACCCTCTGCTGACTTTATCAGGTTCTCCCTCTCTCAAATATTCTTTGAAAGGATCTCTGTCCATTTCGCCACCTCATTTCTTACCTGTTCTCTCCAAAAATCTGCCTGCCAGTTTATATACCTGCTTTATTTCTTTTGACGACAAATCCCAGGAATTCAGTTCGTTTGAGATCAGTTCCGGATATTTTTTGCTGATATCTCTCAGCGCGTTTCCTATTGATTTTCGTACATACTCGCTCTTGTCCTCTTTACAGGACGATAATAACTGCACTGCAATATGCGGATTTTCCTTAAAATAGGGGCGGCTTGTCCATATCCTCAGGCCTTCCGATACAGCCCTTCTCACATTCGCGCAATCACTTTCCAGCCATTCCCTGATAACCGGCATCGCATTTTCATACCCGATCATTTTACAATAATTATCAAATGCCATTGCCAGAACTTCCTGCACCTTCCAGCTCTCATGCCGGCTCACGGTATCTTTCAGAAATAATAAAGCGTCAGGATTTTTGCAGGCTGCATATCCTGCTAAAAGGACTCCGACTTCCTGGATCTGAAAATTCTCTGACTGGTATAATTCCAGCCCCATAGAAAAAGAGTCATCAGCCGAATGCGCTTTAAAATAACTTTCTGCCTCTTTTTTCACAATCTTTAAACTGTCTTTTTCGGGTATTGTCTGCTCCAAATGTTTCTTGAAATTCTCCATCTCTCTGCCTCACAACTCAGGATTTCTGTATATATTCATTTTACAAAAGCCAGTTAAAAGGATTTAACAGTTCGAAAAAGAAATGCAAAAAAGTATCCCTGAATTTTTCCTTCACATATGCTTTTCCTTTTCTTATACTAAAAAGCGCCCGTATAAAAGAGATCACTGCGATCACCGGAATATATGTGATCAGCACACAGGCTATGATCAAGATCAGCTTCATGTCCTCAATCCTCTATGATATAAGTCCTATTGTCGCTTAAGTCTGCTATATTCATATCTCCTCCAGATAAATTATCCGTACTTATAAATCCCGCAAAACGTCTGTCACTCTATGATCTTATATCCTGCGTCGCTCAGAACTTGGATCGCCATCTCATAATTTTCTTTTTTCGTCAGTATGTAATCTGTATTAAATGTCGAAACCGCGAAAATTCCAATCTTATTTTCCGCCAGGATTCCTGAAATTTCAGATAATATCCCGATCCATGAGAAATCCAGGATTCCCTGAATACGAAAGGCTTTCCAGCCGTCATCCCGTTCCGTTACGTTGGAGGGCACTTTATCCTCCGGACAGGCCAGCGAATTTTCTTCATCGGTTTTCCCTGTGAAGCAGAATTCTGTATCCAGATCTACAAGGGAATAATCTTTCACCTTGCATACCGAAAAATCACAGGCAATCTTCTTAATTTCCAACCCGTTCACCTCACAGTTTTATAGTTCTTTCCATTTTGTTTATTGTCCCCGCCCGCTGACGCGGCGGTCAGTATCCATCCGGAACTTTGTTTCCCGCTGTCAGCTTAATCAAACGGCAGATCGTCCTCATCCATCTCCCAGTTCATATCCCCAAATTCCAGCCCTTCACCGTCCAATCCCATAAAATACCTCTCCAGCGCTTTGTCATATTCCTCAAGGGCATCGTCCATTTTCTTCTCCATCTTTTTATTTCCATTCGCCTTATAAAGCTGGAGTGCCGCCGTGAAGATCACATCGTTCTCCTCTGAGCAGATCGTATCCTCCTCTATGTGCTGTCTCACTATTTCTTCCGCACCCTCATAGTCTTTCATCCTGAGCAGTGAATAGATCAGAGCGGCTGCCGCCAGCGGGTTATCCTTTTCCTGCGTTTCCCAGTCCTCACAATATTTCCGAGCCTCTTCCACTCTGCCCTGGTTCCCCAGCGCAGACGCCAGCATAAAGCGAATATCCGAAGGGTATTCTTCCTTCCACTCAAAGATCTTCAAAAGTTTCCGGCAGACCGTTTCAAGCCGGGAATACATCTCCCTCATATCGAGTTCGTCCAGATAATCCTCCAGCCAGCCCTGCACATCATGCCGATAATCCGTCTCATCGTCCAGAAGATCCAGTTCCCTTCCGAAATCCGGATTGCTCTCCCGCTCATTTTCAATAATCTGGATCAAAACATCAAAGCAGTCGTTCCAGCCGTTTATATCCGTTCCTCTGCCAGCCATCCCCAGATAACACTTCTCCATAAGCTGATCGTATTTTTTCCATTGTCTGTTCATGTTTTTTCCTCCCGCTTTCTATCATACTACCGCTTCTATCAGCACCTTATCTCCAACAATAATCTCCTTAACCCCGGACTCTTTTTTCTTTTTATTAAAATTAAAACTGATCATATATCCCTTCTTCAGTCCATAATATTCCAGGTATTCCGAGATCTGTTTTTCTCCACGTTTATTGTAAGCATCCCCATGCCATATCCTAAGCTCAACCACAAACTGCTCTCCCCTGTAGTCAACAACCAGATTCATTCGCTCCCGGTTTCTTGTCTCCGGCTCTACATAGCAGTTTCCGATTCCATTTATGATCGGTTTTAAAAACAGCATAAAATATCTGCGCCCAGCTTCTTCGAGAAAGCTTTCATTCTGGTCTCCATACAGATAGTCAAAAGTTTCAACAAATTTTTCAAGAACTTTTCTCATATTCAGATGTCCGCCATTTACAAACTGATTCTTTTCTCTCAGACCGGCATCATATATCTTGCTGTCCATATATTCTTCTGATATAAAAAGATTATAGAGTACTGTCTCAAAAATTCTGTTTGAAATCACTGCGCTTCCATTTTCATTTTTTATAAATCCAAACATTTCCGCAGTTTCAATATATTTATTCAGCGGATTGTAGGGGATTGCTTTCCCCGTAAAAAGCAGTTCATACAGAACATTCTTCAATTCCGGATAATCTGTAAGTTTATTCACCAGTGATTCAAATAATGTATTTTTATCATTCAGCAGCATTTTTTCCGCTTCAAGAAAACCTGATTTAGTCCATGCCATTTTCCTGACCGGAAAGTCTGTGCTGCCTGAAATATCTTCATCGATACATTTACATAGCCACGACACAAGATAAGGATAACCTGAGGTATAATCATAAATCATCCCCGACATTGCATCGATATCCATGCCGGTATGGTAATCCTTCTCATATTCTTCAAGCATTCCTGCAATATCCTTCTTCGAAAAGCTCATATCCACACGAAACTTTGCCGCAAGATCATAAGGAGCAGGCTCCTTATGATCCCGCGGGCAGTCGTCAAATGAGAGCAAGCTCTCATTTTCCTCGTTGCCTTCGCGCATATTCCAAGGGCTGTTATTTTTATGATCATCAGCATAATGTCGTATACACCTGCAAGTATTACGGACTGAAAAGCCGGGGTCACATCTCTGTCAATATAGTATCCTCTGAGTTGAGAGAGGAAATCAAGAAAGACCTGATTATTTGAAGCGCTGTCCACTTCATCAATAATCAGGACGATTGGTTTTTTTGATATTCGGCACCACGTGCTCAAAATTTCAAACAGACGGCTTAACGTCGCTTTCTGGCCGTCCCCGATCAACTCTTGAAGATTTCTTCTGATTTCAGCAGAAATTGCCCCCTCGCCTACTTTACGAAGGACTGCTTCTGAAAAAGCTTTTACGAAAGTACTTTCCTCTGCAAAATCTTTATGGCTTATCAGTTGAAAATCCAGACTTACAACAACATAGTCCTGTATCAGATATTTTGCCAGTGCACGCAGGGTCGTAGTTTTTCCATACTGCCGCGCACGGTTTATCGTAAAATACTGCCCTGCATCTATCATCTTTTTTATCTTTTCAAGACGATCCGTTATATCTATCATATAGTGAAGCGACGGCTTACAGTCTGCCGTGATATTAAATGTTCTGCTCATCACACATTCCTCCCCGATCTGATCGTTTCTCCTGAAAACACGTCGGATATATGCATATAATATTCTACCATTGCCTCAGCTAAATAACAAGAAACGCACCCTTTCCGCTCACATATACGCTTTTATCTCCTGCTTAAACGCCCGGTGCCTCGGAAATTCCGCCAGATATTTGCTCACACGTTCCTCCTTGCCGTTCCTCTTTCCCATGGATTCTTCAACCTCGCCCAGCGCCGCTCCCAGTCTGGCGGCTTTACAATAGCTGCCGCGATGACCGCCGCCCACGATCGCTTCCACCCGTGCGTCGATTGTTTTCGTCAGATATGCAAGGATCTCCTTCTTTACATCTTCCGGTATCACGGTCTGCTTTTTCCATTGAAGAAATCTTTCCGCAAATTCCGGTTCATCATACTCTTTCTCATATCCGATAAAGTACCTTATATCAGAAAGCATTGTCTGTATCGCTCTGCCTTCAAAGTCATTTTCACACAGAACTGCCAGAAGCATAGGAACTCCTTCTGAGATAAATTTTCCCGTCCATCCCAGAGCGTTTTTTGTTTTACGGCATTCCTGCCATATCGTCTGGCAGTCGCCGTCAAGAAATCTTATGCCCAGCCTGTCCTGTTCCGTCTGCCAGTATACATCTGTCTCTTTTGGTTCACGCCAATAATACCGCGCGCGCTGTCCTGCAGCGCCGTTATCCTGTTGTCTCTGCTCCTGCTGCACCCGCTCTGCCAGTTCCAGGACACTCTTCATATCATCTCTGCCGCATCCGTCGCCGCACGTGAGTATACGAAAATAGTTTGCGGCTGTCGGTTTCGAACAGAATGCCTCTTTTAACGCCTCCACTGCGGTTTTACTGTCTCCCGTATGAGTTGCTGCAGCGGCTGTCATACGAGCCGCTTTATCACGGATCTCCATATTGCGCTCCATCCGTCTCAGCGCTTCCGTCCCTTCTTCCCGCAGCCTGTCCCACTCCTCATCCTGAAAAAACTGCTCCAATACCTGAATGTAAAGTCTGGGATGCTGATTTGCTGTCTGCTTTGCCTCTTCCAGCAGACCTTCCGTTCCGCTTCGGAATGTCACTGCCTCGATCAAAAGCCTTGATGTATAGCTGTCATTTTGCTCTCTCAGATATGTGATCCATGCTTCCAGGAACTCATCAATTTCCTGAAGCGGCTCCCTGCCTGCTGACATCATGTCTTCTATTCCTGTATTTTCAAACATATGCCAGGAGAAAAAACCATATAGCTTTGGAATCCGTTCCGGCAGTTCATACGCCTGATATGTCGAATATAATGTCAGGGATGCGATCTGTTTCAGATTGAGGGAAACCAGCTTTTCGGATACCATTTCCTCTATTCCCAACTCTGCCGGTTCGCCGCTATATATATCGTCGGCTGTAATGTTCAATCCCCCAAGACTCCAATACATCCGGCTCGCGGATTCATAGTCTCTGTCATAGACAGCCTGCTCCGCTTCTTCATAATAGCGTTTTAACTGTGCCCCAATCCCCATCGGGTCTTCATATTCCGTTACCCAGTCGCGGTCCCACCAGCTTTCTCCATATTCTTCATAGCCGCTGCAGGAGAGAGTAATTTCGCCCTCTTCCATCTTTTCGCACCAGTCTGTAAGCTCCTGCAGTATTTCCTTGTGGCTGCACGATTTTCTTGTCTGCATCTGTTTCAGAAAATTTCCGCGGTCTTCTTCCGGAATACTGCGGGCATAGTTTCGGATCCAGTTCCGGAGTTCTTCTTCGGTTTTCATCTGAGAAAGATTCTGTTCAACTGAATTCATAAACGATTTGAAATCCATAGCGGTGTCCTCCTGCTTCATCGTCTGTTTATTATATTGTTTTTCTGCCTCAGCATTTTTTATATTTCATCCCGCCGGAATATCTCCAGATACACCTGCAGCATATTTTCCTGATACCCGGCCTTTCCGCTCTTCTGCAGAGCTTCCGCCGTCTCCTTCAGTTGCGGGTCCTCCACCTTCTCCAGCATCTTCTGTCTCCTCTGCGAGATTTCTTCCGCTGACATGCACATCTCATAGTCATCCGCCGACATATGCCAGCAGTGGAATTCGCCCTGGTAGTACCGTTTCAGTCTCTGCGCGATCAGAAGACCCTCCGGATCGATATCTCCGGCATACCATACTTCTGTCCCGGACTGCGCCAGCAGATCAAGAATCAGCAGAGAGCTGAATCTGGGTTGTCCGTTCATGCACATCAGTCCGCATTTCCGATCCCATTTTCCACAGAGAACTGCATAAACGGACGGGTTTTCCACAATATACATCCGGTTTCCCGGACAGGAGGCAGACTTCCATCCCGCAATCACAGATAACGGGATCTGTACAGGCTCTCCCTCTTCGAGAAATCCCTTCATTCCCGCATGGATCCTCCCGCTTCTGCTTCTGGCCCGGATCCCTGCCGCCAGAGCGTAGTTCGACACATCATCCAGCAAAAGTCCCGCCTTCAGATATAGTCGTTGTTTGCGAAACGCTGGAAAACCTCTGTCCACGCCGCTTTTTCTGTTTTCTCTGCCTCCACTGGATTCTCCTTTTCTACCGGCTTCTCCTTTTCCAACCTGCTCTCCGTCCGCGCCCTCTTCCATCTCTGTCCGCCGCACATACCATTCCACCAGCATTTCCAGATATTTTCCGTCCTTTGTGCCCGCGTCAAAGGCATGGGGATTTCCCGTGATCTCTGCCGCGAACACCGCCAGATACCGGGCAGACATTCCGGACGGGTCCGGCGCTTTCTTCCCGCTTTCTCCAGCGCCGCCTGTCCGGTCACGGGCAGCACGATTCCCGGCCGCACGTTCACCGATCGTTTCCGGCGCTTTTTCCACCGGGAGATCGTCCAGAATCCGCACGCCCAGCATCAGCAGACGCTCCGCCTCGTCCAGATTCCCTCCTGTTTCCCGGTCGCGCTTTTTCAAATATGCCAGAAATCCTCCCGCTGCCTTTCCCACTGCACTGCTCTGCATCTCGCTGATCTCATCAATCCACCGCACTGCCAATGATCCCGCCTCTTTTTTTGCCCTGTCAAGGAGCGCCGTCCACAGTCTGTCCTCGCGCTGCCTCTGTTCCTTTCTTCCCTCCACAGGCTCCCGAAAGTACAGCTCCAGCACATCCTTTCCGCTGATTCCCGCGAAACGGCTCCCGGACAGCGCCTTCTCGAAGCGCTCCGCGGAAACGGACGCCGACTTCTTCCCGTGATAGTTCCGCAGGAGGAATCCTTCCAGGTCCTCCCGCTCGGATTCTTTGAGGTTCTTCAATGTCACTGTGCCCGCGAACCTGCCGTAAGAGAGATATTTCTCCCTAAATCCGCGCAGAAGTTTCCCGAAGACCGGACGTTCCCGAAAGTATCGCAGGCACTCCGCCCGAAGTTTCTCATCTGCGGAACTTTCCCCCACAGGTCTTCCATTCACAACTCCATCCTCTGCAAGTCTCTCACCCATAAGCAATTCCTAAGCCTCCTGTGCCTCCCGCTTCTCCATCTCAGACTCATCCTCCAGCATGACCCTAGCATGGCCGTTCCACAGATAGGGCATGACGGTCACGAATTTCGCATTCTCCGGGCGCAGGAGCTGGTAGATTGCCAGGGCATCCAGCGTACCGCAGTCGCCCCAGAGCACCTGTGAATTAATGATAAAGTCGAACTGAAATTCCGCCATCAGACGGAACATATCCCGTATATTCCGGTTATCCACGCCGGCAAACGCCTCATCCAGAGAGATCAGCCGCGGCGCGTCCGGGCGTCCGCCCTGATATTTTGCCACCACCGCCGAGAAGAGGGGTACATACATCGCCATCGCTTTCTCTCCGCCGCTGAACGTCCCAAATACGCTGTTCGTCAGCTCCTTCACTCTCTCCCCGCCTTTCTGGAAGAAGAGCTGGAACTCGAACCATTTCCGGTAATCCAACGTCTCCTTCATGACCTGATAGAAAGAGATCATGCCGCCGCTGTCCCGGGCATGGCGCCTTGCCTCTTCCACCTTTGAACGGAAATGGGCGGACAGCTTCGCCGCCTCGTCCTCCCGCATAAGGCGGTAATCCTTTTTCAGCAGTTCGACCAGTTCTTTTGTATCAAGCTGATCCTCCGTCTCCGCTGTTCGGCTGCGCCATCTTAAATTCAGCTTCAGCCCGCTGGACGTGTTCATGGCTCCCATCAGGGAATTCATCTTCTCCACCCAGGCATTCGAACTGTTGATCTTGCCGCGGATCTTCCGGCTCACCGTATTTGCCAGGATATCCTCAAAAAGCTCCCTGTCTCCGGCTTTGATCAGATCTTTCAGTTCCGCGATCTCTTCCGCCAGATGCGTAAGAAG
>DWVT01000023.1 GCA_019120075.1 Candidatus Mediterraneibacter excrementigallinarum | reverse complement strand
CCGGACTATCTGGAAAAAGGGGAACGGGCGCTGAATGTCTGTGGGCTGGGAGCAAAGATCCAGGATTATGTCTGGCAGCTCTCCGGAGGCCAGAAACACCTGCTTGCCCTGGCAGGCATGGCGGCGCTGAGTCCTGATATCCTGATCCTGGACGAGCCGATCGCGCAGCTCGACCCGGCTCATGCGGACAAGATCTATGAAGTCCTCAAAGAACTTAACGAGACATACAATAAGACGATCATCGTCATTGAGCATCATACAGAATACATCGCCAGATTCTGCAGACATGTGATCCTGCTGAAGAACGGTACGGTGAAATGGAAGCTGGACGCAGAGGAGGCGATGCGCCGTGTAGATGAACTGCAGGAGAGCGATATCTTTCCGCCGCAGGTCACGATCGCCGCGAGGAGAATGGAGAAGGAAGGCATCCTTCCCCAGGGCACCACGCTTCCGGTCAGCATCGGGGAAGGAAGAGAGCTCCTTTCACGGTATCTGAAAAAGGATCAGAAAGCGGAGAGACCGCTGTCGTGGAAAAGGAAAGACGGAGAGACTCTTGCCGAGTTCCGGAATGTGACGGTCAAATACCGTTCTGTTAAGGGGGAGCCTCCGAAGGTGTTCGATCAGTTTAACCTGAAGATAAACAAAGGAGAGAAGATTGCTCTGATCGGGTCAAACGGCGCCGGGAAATCGACCATGCTCAAGCTCATGATGGGGCTGGTCCATCCCGAGGAAGGAAGCGTCTCCATAAAAGGCGTGCCCACCCGGAAGATGAAGAAAGAGGAACTGGGAAAGACGATCTCTCTGGTATACCAGAACCCGGAGGAGATGTTTATCAAAGATTCGATCCGGAAGGATATCGAATATGCCATGAAGGTGCGGAATGTGCCGGAGTATGAGAAGCGGACGGATGACCTGCTGGAGATGTTCCGGCTTACGGAACTGGCGGACAGAGACGGACGGCTACTGTCCGGAGGACAGATGAGACGGGCGTCTCTTGCCATCGGAGTGGCGCTGAACCCGGAAATGCTCCTTCTTGACGAGCCGACGGCAAATCTGGATATCGCGACCCGCCGGGAAATCCTGAAGACGCTGCGGATGCTCAAGGGCGTCACAGATACTGTAATCATCGCCACCCATGACATGCAACTGGTCTGCGACTGGGCGGAGCGGATCATTGTGCTCTATGGAGGATATGTGATCGCTGACGGCTCAAAGGAGGAAATCTTTTCCGACATGTATGTCCGCGGACAGGTGGGGATCCGGCCGCCGCAGATCTTTGACATGGGCCGGGCTCTGGGGATCAAGAACCCATGTTTCACGATCGATGAGTTTATTGACTATTTCAGAGGTGAACGTTATGCATAAACTGACAGAAAACATTCTTGATAAGATCTCGATTGATTATCTGAGGAACCAGGTGCTGAAAAATGCCTACGGAAATGACGACACAGTGATCGCGAAGCTGGATCCCCGCGTCCTGATCATCTGGTATCTGTTTTTCGGACTTGTCCCCTGGTTTATTAATGACGTGGTATTTCTGCTGTGCATGTTCCTCTTTGTGACAGTGACCACGAAAAAGGCGAAGATCGCTCCGCTGGTCCTGTTCCTGTTCTGTCTGGGCGTGTTCTCACAGACAGGGTATCTGTTCGTCGCCGCTCTGATCTTCGGAGGAAACATGGAGACGATCGTCCCCCTTCTGGTCATGACCCTGAAGGTAGCAGTGGTATCTCTTGCTTCTATCACAGTGTTTTCCGGACTGGATCCGGACAGACTGGCGAACGGGCTGATCTGGTTCGGATGCCCGGAACAGTTTTCCTTCAGCATTTCCTTTGCATACAGGATCCTTCCTGTGCTCATGGAGGAGTTCCAGAATATCCTCCTTTCTTACAGGCTGAGAGGAAATCCGCCGGAGCATGAGAGTTTTTTCGGAAAGATACGATATCTGTTCTACCAGATCAGAATGATCATACAGTCCTTTTATCCTCTCATGCTGAATACTGCAAAGCGATCCCGCACGACTGTTGAGGCGCTGGAACTGAAAGGGTACCGTTATTCTGTGCAGAATCCGGCAGTGAAGAGGATGAAACTCGCCATGCTAAAGGTAACGCAGCAGGATATAGTTTTTATCTGCCTGTCTGTTGTCTGGGTGGCGCTGAGCGCAGCGCTGGCGTTTGGAGCTGCGAACTTTATATAAAGGCAGAGGCTGGTGCTGGTACGACAGCGTTATACAGAAAAAAACATACATAGAGAAAAGAGGTTGCAGTAATTGAAGATTGATTTTCATACACATGCGAAACTTGCAAAGAAGCTTCCGTTCTCACACGAGTATACGGACTGGCTGTTCCGGGAGGCAAAGCGTTCCGGACTGGATGCGCTCTGCCTGACCGAGCATTTTAATACTCTTGGATTTCAGGAAGTGTACCGTTATATTGCGGGACGGTGTACCCGGGAGGGGGACAGTCTGGTGACGGAAGACGGCTTTCGGATCTTTCCGGGGATGGAAGTGGATATCGCGGAGGGGGGACATACTCTCGTGACCGGACCGTTGGAATGCATCCTGGAGATGAATGAGAGACTGGAGCCCCACAAGACCAGAGAGACCTTCCTGTCCTTTGAGGAATGGTCCGATATGGTGAAGCAGTATCCGGTCCTGTTCGGCGCAGGGCACCCTTACAGAGAGGGCGGGCATATTCCGGAGCTCCCTGATGAACTGCTGGACCGTTTTATGTTTCTTGATATCAATGGAAAAGATCTTGCCAGAGACTGTGAAGGAACATGGAAGCGGATGAGAGAAATGTCAGAAAGGCTTGGAAAACCCCTCGTTGCGGGAAGCGATACCCACCAGTCCTTTCAGTACGGATGTGTGTACAACGTATTTGAAAATACGGTGAATACCACAGATGGGCTTTACCGTGAGATCCGGGAGAAGAAATACCGGATCGAGATGTCAGATGATCTGGTATTCAAAGTGGAGACAGCAGGGATCCTGAAGCGTTCCTTAAAAGAGATCCATGCCCTGGGAGGAGATTATGTTTCAGTCCTTCTCAAGGGCGCTGAAATCTGAACGAACTGTGGAACTGTTGGAACTGTGGCTCAGCGGGGGATCTCGTTTTTATATGTCTCTTTCAGGTGGTAAAGGCTGTCAAGATGCTCTTTGGAGGATTCTCCCAGTTCCGCGGCAATCCGCACGACAAGAGCATCGATGAGGGCGGCAGGAGCTGCCATAGAGTGGTATTCCGTGGGCTCTCCGCGATAGACGTACAGGGGGATCACATCTTTCTGCAACTGTTCCTGCGCCTGATAAAGACGGCTGGTAAAGAAGATGCACCGGTAGCCTGCCTCCTGCTGATAGGAGAGGAGTACGCCGGCTTCCCGGGGTGTCTTCTGAAAACCGAACAGGATGACAAGATCCTTTTCAGTGAACAGGTTCATATACTCGAACAGTTCCGAACTTCCCGGTGGGAGTATGACGACACGCATGCCGAAGCGGGTGAGCCGGAACTTCAGAAGATCCGCCATAGACAGGGCAGCGCCCTTTGCGTAGAGATAAACAGTGCCCGCCTCCAGGATCGCGGAGACGGCGCGGGACACAAGATCCTTATCGAGAAAAGAGAGGGTCTTTTCAATGCAGATCTGCTGATAGCGAAGAAATCCTTCCGCTGTTCCGGAATCCTGACTCCCCACTGTGGAGAAAAGTTTTCCGGAAGGCGGATTTTCTTCGTCCCGGTGCAGGCGGATCGCATTTTTCAGTTCCTTGAAATCAGCGTAACCGCAATGTCTTGCAAAACGTGAGATGCTTGGCTCCGATGTGCCGATACATCTTGCGGCATCTCCGATGGACATACGGATGAAGGACTCCGGATCCTCTGCGATATAGTTGATGATCTTATGCTCTGTTTTGGTAAATTCAGTTTCTTTTTTTACAAAATATAAATCATTCATTTCTGAAAATTCTCCTGATAGACTGCTCTTTTCTGATATCATATCACAGAAAAGCAAAAGAAAAGTAAAACCCTGATACAATTCTTGTAAAAAGACTGCGCAGAGGGAGGGGCTCAGCGAGTCTGGCTGATTCTGCGAACGGAGGAAGGAGTACAGCCATAGACGCTTTTAAACGTCCGGTTAAACAGCTTCTGGTTGTGGAATCCGTTTTTTTCAGCAATCTCATAGACAGGCGCGTCGGTCTGGATCAGATCCTGATATATATGAGATACTCTCACTTCATTGACGTACTGGAGAAATGACATCCCCATGTTTTTCTTAAAAAACCGGCAGAAATACTCTTTTCCGAGTCCCAGATGATCCGCTATATCCTGAAGAGAAATCTGCTCGATAAAATGTCCTTCCACATATGTGATGATCTCCCGGATCCGGTCCACGGTCAGACGGTCTGTGGCAGTAACTTTCGATGCTGCATGAGTGGAAAAGTGCCGGATCAGATGAGCAAGAACCTGCATGATGATCCCTTCTGCTTCCATGAGAAAGGCAGAGGCATCCTCGATATAGATCCTTGTGAGATCTTCCAGCATCTGACAGATCTTCCGATATTCAGGAAACTGTTCATCCGTCAGGTCATCGGGAATGCAGTGGATCTGATACAGTTCGATATCGGGCAGATAACGCTCCATATATTTTCGTGAAACATGGGCGCAGATGAACATAGATGTATCTGTATAGGTGTAGGTACTGTGTACCAGTCCGGAATCTACCACTGTAAGATGTTTATTAGGAATCTGGTATTTCTTTCCTTCTATCTGGATCGTCGCTTCGCCGTTGAGCTGATAGAGCAGTTCGATTTCTTCATGCCAGTGAAGCGGGTGATATCCTCCCGGAGCGGTGGAATAGGCGAGCTGGATACCCAGGTCGCTGATTTCCTGAAAGGTTTCATAATATGGCTGTTCCATTTGATCATCTCCCGGATAAGAGGCAGTCCTGCCGAAAATAGCAGTGTGAGCAGAGTACTGCCGTGTATAGATACAGAGTACAGAAAAAAG
>DWVT01000022.1 GCA_019120075.1 Candidatus Mediterraneibacter excrementigallinarum | reverse complement strand
GTTTTGGGGATGCGATGCTGATCATCTGACACGGGGAACTCGGCGGCAAATGCGATCGCGGATGTGACCGGCGGAGAGCAATGACTTGCGGAAGTCCATGAATGGGTGGACAGTCTGGGACTGTGATTGCTGAGAACAGAATACTGAGAAATGTGGGCAGGGTGCAATAATAGTATTCTGCTCATTTTTATTTGCTTCTATGATTTGTATGTTTCAAAAAAGTTATGGGATTGCTTTCGAAAAAGTGAAAAAAATTATTTTTTGAAAGTGAAATCTTGAATATATTATATAAAGGAAGTATAATAAGCACAACAGAAGAGTTTCGAAAAATAAAAAAAGTTTGACTTTTGAAAGTGGTGATGATATGAAAACAATTACGAGAAAAAAATACCTGGATAGAATCATTGAACTGAATGGTACTCCCGATATTAAAATCATTACAGGTATCCGCCGCTCAGGAAAATCGAAATTGATGCAGGCATATATTGAATATTTGAAAAGTCAATTTGAAAATATCAACATTATTTTCATTGATTTTATGGATCTGGCGTATGAAAAAATTAAGGAATACCATGCGTTGCATTCCTATGTAGAAGAAAACTATCAGGAAGGAAAAATAAATTACCTTTTTGTTGATGAAGTCCAGATGTGTCCCAAATTTGAACTTGCGATCAATAGTCTGTATTCTAAGGGAAAATATGACATTTATGTGACTGGCTCAAACGCCTTTTTGCTGAGCGCTGATCTGGCAACTCTTTTTACCGGACGTTATATTGAAATTCATGTGTTCCCTTTCAGCTTTCAGGAATATTGCCAGTATTATGATGAGATCAGCGATAAAGACAAACTTTTTGATATGTATTCAATACAAGGTGGACTTTCGGGATCTTACCTGTATAGAACAGAGAAAGATCGGACGAACTATATCAAAGAAGTTTACGAAACGATTGTTACGAGAGATCTGGTGCAGAAATATGCTTTGCCAGATACTTTTGTTCTGCAGCGGTTAAGCGAGTTCCTTATGGACAATATCAGCAACCTTACATCTCCCAATAAGGTCAGCAAACTGCTGTCAGCCAATAAGATTGCGACGAATCATGTGACGGTTGGAAAATATATTAAATATCTGTGCAATGCTTTTGTTTTTTATGATATTAAGCGTTATGATATCCGCGGGAAAAAGTATCTGGAAAGTTCTGAGAAATTCTATTTATGCGATACCGGCATTCGCTATGCTGTTCTCGGAAGCAGAAATATGGATTATGGCAGAGTATATGAGAATATAGTCTGTATCGAGCTTCTCCGTCGAGGATATGATGTTTATGTTGGGAAACTGTATCAGAAAGAAATCGACTTTGTAGCACAAATGGGAAGCGAAAAAATATATATTCAGGTAAGCGATGATATCTCCGGGCAGGAGACTTTTGAAAGAGAGTGTTCGCCGCTGTTCCAGATTCGGGACGCTTATCCCAAGATGATCATTGCCCGGACCAGACATCCGCAATACAGCTACGAAGGAATTATAATTTGCGATATAGCGGACTGGTTGCTACAGAAATAAGAAATTTTTAAATATATGGAAAATCCCAAAGTGCTCTGTTCGGCACATCAGTTCCCTGACGTGCCGAACAGGTTCAGGATCACGCATCCGATGATGATGAGGACGATCGCGAAGACGCCGATCATATTGACTTTCTGCCCGAATACAACGGCTGAGATGATCGTTGTAGCGACAATGCCCCCGGCACACCATGTGGCGTAAGCGACGCCCAGGTTAATGCTGAGCAGTGCTTTTGAGAATGCATAAAAGCAGATGATATATAAAACGATACAGCATGCCGCCGGAAGCAGTTTTGTGAAGCCTTCTGAAGCTTTTAGCAGGCTGGTCGCGATGATCTCCAGTATGATCGCGGAACCTAATAATACGTACTGCATTATTCTCACTCCTTTCGATTCTGCAGTCAATTATACCGTGTGAGATACAGATTTGCAACGGCGATCCGTGTTGCAACGGGAATCTGCGCTGCCGCGTTCCAGCCTTTCCCGAATCTGAATATTTATGCCGCTTCGAAGGCATTTCTGTATTGATACAGCAGAGCCCTTCGTTGGGAATTATGGGGCAGCGGGATCTGTGTGACAGCGGTATGCCCTTACTGGATCAAAGATACGGAATTTATTCCTGCAGCAAAAGAAACGGACAGGAAAAAGGCGATCCGGCATTTTCCATTTGCATCAAAGGCCTCGCGTGTCGCTGCATGGGCGCTTATTGACAGCAGGCTGGGGATGGCGGTCTCCACTCCGGGACCGGTGTGTATGGTCCACCGCCTGGCAGCAAAGGTTCTTCCGGCGGATATCATGATGGCGATATGGGAGCTGATCCGGAGAATATGATGCAGGAAACTGACAAGACGGCAATAAAGGAATGAAAAGACGGATCAAAACAGAGAGGAGCCTTCCGTATGAAAGATACTGAGTCAAAAGAAAAGGGGGCAGATTGATATACTTGATGTAAAGTGTGCCCCGGGAGAGGCTGAAAGATTACGGAGTGTATGCTGTAGGGGGACCGGGGAGCGTTCCGGCGGCTCTGTGAGATGGACTGAAAATTATGACAGAAAATGAAATACCCTGAACAGAATACAGCTTTTTTGATTTAAGTCCAAACTGTCAGCGCGGGGTAAATATTGATTTCCAGTAATCTCATATTGTCCGGCATATTGTTAAACAGGTACAATCAGTCTGGTCAGAAAAAGAAAATTTTTTTGAAAGGACTGAAGAACGATATGAGAAGGATAAGAGCCCTGATTGCAGCAGCGGTTACCGTATGCGGACTCTTATGGAGCGGCATGGAAGCGAGCGCCGCGGATGTGGCGGGAATGGAGATTTCGTCCCAGGCTGATACGGTCAGGAAGGGACAGGAGATCGAGCTTACATTCTCGCTGGAAGGATATACTGACATAAATAGCGGAGTCAACGCGCTCAAAGGAACGCTGGAATATGACTCCGCTGTTTTTGGTGGAGTTTCTCAGGAGGACTTTGAGACAGTGAATTCCTGGGAAAAACTGTTTTATAATCCGGAGAACGGACAGTTTGTACTGATACACAGAGGCGGCAGCACACAGGAAGGAGACGTTTTCCGGCTCCGTCTTACTGCTGGACAGTCCATCCCGGCAGGGGAGACGTCTGTCACAGTAAAAGATGTGTCTGTCTCCGAGGGGAAGGAAGATTTGAACCCCGCAGATTTTACATTCAGATTGTCCGCAGTCTCGGAGTATCCGGGGACGGGCAGTGAAGAGACCAACGAAGATCCGGATGCTGTGGCAGACAGCACCGGCAGCGATTTGACGAATGAACAGGAGAACAGTAATGTAAAGACAGGGGATTCCCTTGTCATGCTTCTTCCGGCTGCAGGCGTTCTGCTTGGTTCTGCGGTTCTGATCGGAGCCGTGGTCTACTGGAGGAGAAAGCGAAAACTCTCCGGAAGGGCAAAGCTCATGACCGGAGCCATCGCCTGCGTGGGAGCGGCAGTGCTTGTGACGGGAAGCGTTTATGCCTTCGGGGGAAAGGGCGACCTGAACAGAGATGGAGGCAGAGATTATACGGATGTGGAACTGCTGGAGAGACATCTGATCGGTCTGGAATTCCTGCCGGAGAGCAGACAGGGAAAGGCTGATATGAATTCCGATGGAAAGCTGACAGTCACGGATCTGTCTCTTCTGATCCGCAAAATTGAAAAAACGGTGGACTATGAAGCAGATCTGGCCTCGGCTATGGAACAGTTCCACTACGAGAAAGGAGATCCGGTGGAACTGAAGTTCCTGGCGGATGTCTCCCATGGAACCCGGGTTCAGAGCGTGACGGTCAACGGAGAAGAACACCAGGTGGAACGGGAAGAAAACGGTTCGGTGTATACGGTCCGGACAGGGGCCGGGAATACTGCCGGTGTGAAGAAGTTCCAGTTTTCGGAAGTCCTGCTCGAAGGCGGACAGACGGTTGAGACGGAGCATATGGAGAAGATCGGCGTTCTGAAAGACATGCCGGAGGTGGAAGGATTTCTGGCGGAAGAACTGACGGATACGGCGCAGATGAAAGTCTCTTTTACACTGAAGGATGAGGATTCCGCGGTGATCTCCGCCGGCATGGAAGTGGTGAATGAGTCTGACGGGACAACTCTTGTCTCAGAAGAGGTGAAGGCGGGAGAAAATGAATTTGTCCTGGATCTGGAAGAAGACACGGAATATGGAGTGAATATTACGGTTCCCTATGACCGGGCATCCGGGGAGTTCCCTTCAGGAGAAAATCATGGCGGAAGTTTTGCCGTCACAAAGAAGGTGGAATTGAATCTGGATTACCGGTTTACTTTCGGCAGTATGAAAGCGGTGACGGAAGAGGGAACCGAGACGGACCGGTTTGGCAGAAACCAGCCGATGGTGCTGCTGTTCGAGAGTTCCAATGCCACCGGATTTGTGCCGGAGAGAGCGGTGGTGAACGGGAAGACGTACCCTGTTATCCGGACGGAACAGGGATACTCTGTGACACTGGACGGCTTTGACAGTACAGGCATAAAAACAGTTACGGCAGAGCAGATCGTTCTGGAAAACGGCAAAGCTTTTGATCTGGAGAAAGATAATGAGATCACGCTGCAGATCCTGAAAGAGATCCCGCAGGTAAAGGATTTTATGGTCGAGGAGGACGCAGAGAACAGTCAGTTCCGTGTTGCTTTCCGGCTGACGGATCCGGATGGGGCGCTCTCAGGGCACAAAGTCCTGATCCGGAATGGAGAGGGAAAGACAGTGGGTGAGCAGAGCTTCGGCGAAAGTGATCTTGCCGATGGAAAATATGACGCCCGGATCAGCCTTACGGATACCGGGCTGACTGACAGGTATACTGTGCAGATCATTGCAGACAGGGATCTCACGGAAGACGGGACAGAGCCGGAGTCCGGATGCATCCTTGCGGAAGAGACAGTGAAGGCGAAACTCCGGATCCTGATCACGGACAGTAAGGCAGGTTCTGTCTATGCAGAAAAAGGTAAAGCCGTCGATCTGTTCTATGGGATCAGCCATAATGCCGACGGAAATCTGTCTGCGCTGGTGGTGGATCATCTGGAAGTGAGTCCGGAGAAGCAGGACGGTATGTGGAAAGCATCCGTTCCCGCATCGGATCAGGCAGGCATCCATGATTTTACTTTGTCCCAGGTCGTCTTTGACGACGGAACAGAGGCAGAAGCAGAGCATACGATCCAGGCAGAGGTGCTCAAAGACATTCCGACAGCAGAAAACTTTGCCTGGAACAAGACGGCACAGGATGAACTTAGTATCCGGTTTGAACTGAGGGACGAGGATCGTGCGCTTCAGGACGCCCGGGTGAAGATCGAGGAGGAGGGCGGAAAAGTCCTTCTGGAGGAAACCGTCGCTGCCGGGGACAATGAAGTGTCCGCAGCACTGACACTGAAGGAAAGCTATATCATTACCGTGATTGCGGATTATGACCGGGATACGGATGCCATGGACGACCAGTCTAACGGATACAGCGGTGAGGTGCTGCTCTCACAGACGGTGTCCGCATCCAGAGACGCTCTGGAGATGAAAGATATCACGGCGGAAAGACTGTACTATACCGGCGGAAGCGGGAGAGAGGAAGTCCGTGTGCTGGATATTACAGACGGCCTGCCGGAGGATCCGGAAAATTATTACGCTGTGATCGAGATGGAGGAGATGTCGGACTTCTATGCAGGTGTCCGGGAATTCCGGCAGGACGGAGACACCGGAAGCGTGTATGCGGTCCTGGATCAGGAAGATATGATCCGGTACGAGGCGGACGGGACCAGAGTCACCGGACATGCCTTTCCAGTGGCATATATGGATGAGAAAGGAGAATACCCACTGATCGCCAGCGCAGAGGAGCTGTTCGCGAAAATGGCTTCGAATCCAAAAGGAAGCTTTAAGCTGACAGAGGATCTGGACGCGTCCGGCATTTCTGCAGAACGGGCGGCAGTGACGGGGACATTTACGGGGGAACTGGACGGGAACGGATACCGGATCAAAAATCTCCCTACCGCTCTTTTCCAGACGCTGAGCGGGGCGAAGATCCATGATCTGGTGATCGAAGACGCCGTTGTGACTACATCACAGAGCGGGATCCTGGCAAATGTGATCCAGAATCAGTCCGTGATCGAGAATGTATTCCTCATGGATTCGTCTATCTCAAACGGTGTGGACGGGATGGGCGCATTTGCCGGAAGACTTGTGAATTCTACGATCCGGAAAAGCGCATCAGTGAACGTGTCGGTGAGAGGACTTGTGGCGGTCGGCGGGATTGTCGGCAAGACGGAGAGCGGAGCCCTGATCGAGGACTGTTACGTGACCGGAAAGATTCAGGGAACATATGATCATCCGTCTCTCGGCGCCAGGACCGGAGGAATTGCCGGATGGCATGAAGGCGGCATGATCCGCAGATGCTATACAAAGGCGCAGATCATTGCCCCTGCAAAGAAAGGAAACGGCGGGATCATCGGCGGTCCGAACACGGGAAGCCCCGCCATCGAGTACAGTCTGAGTATGAGCTCCGGGGCGGGATACCGGATCGCCGGGTTTGATGTCCTGGACAATGTAAAAGAGGTGTATGAGTATTCCGGTTCCGGCAGTGTGACCAATATTACGCAGGATAATCAGGCGGATGTGAAAGAGACTGACGCGGTTTATGACAGAAGTTTCTATGAAGATACATTGAAATTTGACGGGGACGTCTGGAAGCTGGACGGACTCGCATACGGGAAGCTACCTTCCATAAAGGGCGCGCCCATAAAGGAAAATAATCTGGGAATCCCGGGATACAGTTCGATCGTAAACCATGCAGGCTACAATCCCGCCAGGGAGAGAGCCTATGCAAACATGGCGAAGCTGATGCCCCTGTCCGATACCCGCATGTGGGTGGAATATGGGAACAGCCTGTCGGATAAGGATCTGTTTGTGGCCGGAACAGTCCGGTTTGTCCTGCCGCTGGATGAGAACGACAGCCTTGTGTCAGGCATCCGCAGGGATGCACCGGAAGAGATCCGGAAGATCCGGATTGTGTTTGAAGACGGGAGTATGGAGGAGTATCCGGTCACTTACCGGAAACTCACCGGAGATCTGGCTGCGTCCTATGAAGTGGACGGTACGGATCTGAGATATCAGTTCCGAAAATATGTAGCGGACATTGACGAAACATTTTTAAGTGAAGCCGCAGAGCGGGCAGCAGGATATGATTATGCTTCAGAAATCGCCTCGCTGACGCCGGAGGAGGAGAGCCGCCTGTATACGGATTACTATAATGAAACGGTAAAGGCGGATATGGAAGGCTTCCTGGTAAGATTGTTTTCCTCCTCAGATCATTACCCGACTTACAGCGGTCACCCTTCCGTGCAGGCGCTTGCGAGAGAGCGTATGGAGGATGAAGAGATGCTGAAGCGGATGCTGTATGCGTACAATTATTATGATAAATGGTACGGCATCGACTACAGCGGCGTATCTCTGAGCAGTCTCATGTTTTTTGACGGTGAATTATTGGATCGGTCCATGACGGCGTCTGTTCTGACGGACCGGCTTCTGACAGCGGCGCAGGGACAGCGGGATACGAACCAGATCATCACTTTCTATAATAATGTGCTGAAGAATTTTACCGGGGAAGGTCTGACAGATTTCCTGGGCGGACTTTCGAAGAGCCTTGCAGGATACGGTGATCCCAATGAGTGGTTCACAGACAGTTTTGGAGGTGTTCTGGTGGAAGAGCCGGCACAGGGTGATACAGATGGAAAGATACGGTATCGTATCTGGGATAATCTGAGCGGACTGGAGGAGGGGAGAAAGAGCCTTGTACTCCAGATTCTCACAGCGCCCCAGGAGGACATGTATCTGATCTCAGTGCCGTCCCAGCTTCTGATCGGAAGCATGAACCGCTATCAGGAGTATCTGACAAAGGACGGGCAGGAACGGGAGCGGATCCGAAAGATTGCGGAAGCTTACGCAGATAAAATGGGTATCTTTTATGGCGTCTCATCCCGGTGGATGAGCAATTCGGCGGATCAGTTGAACAGTTTTGTAAATATCCAGTATGATTCCCGGCTGGGATTTCCGGAGAGTGATGCCGTGGCAGCAGGCACCCAGGAGAAGGGGACTACAAGAGACCCGGTCATGAAATGGGTCTATGAGGCCAACAACATGCTGAATGCCCTGAACGGCAGTGCGGCGGTTGCGGACGGAAGCATTGTCATCTGGATGCATACGCCGGCTCTGGGGACAAGTGATTATATCTTCTTCACCTTCAGCCACGAGACCGCCCATAATCAGGACGGAAGATATTTCTATGGAGGAGCCGGGCGGCGGAAAGGCACCGGAGGGGAAGCCCATGCCGACGGCAATATCGCCCAGGAGATGCGGGACGGATGTATGGTGTTCAATATCTCGAAGATCAATGACATCGGGACTGAGATGACAAATAATTTCAGCTATGAACGCATTGATACAGCTGAGAAAATACACAGCTATTACCGGGAGATGTTCGACGCCGGATATGCGCTGGACTATCTGGCGGCGCAGGCGTTCTTTGAGCTGTCGCCGGAAGTGCAGGCGGCGGTGGCAGTCCAGGCGGAACACACTGCAGGAGGCACCTCTTCTATGAGTACGACGTACAGGAAACTTACCGCTCAGGAGATCGGCGCCATGGATTTAGACAGTATGGAAAAGTTGTGGAACAACCGGATCTCCATCCGGAATGCCTCGTCCTACCCGGAGAAGGTTGGAACGGCAACGGACGGCAGCTATGGCTTTGAGTCCTTCTACACCATGAACTGGTATCAGTCCCATAACGACAGCGGTTCGCCAGACACCCATTCTTTCAAGAGACTGGGGCAGGAGATGCTGGGCGTGGCAGGATATGAAAAAGGATATATGACTTATATGTCCGCACTCAGTGAAAACGACCTGGATGCGCTGAGAAAAGCGACAGGGGATAAGAAAATTACCTGGAGACAGTATAAGCTGGATCGCTACAGAGAAGTGGAACAGAAACTGGATCAGATTCTGTATTTTGATAAAGACACCGTGATCGCACAGTTTAAGGCTGCTTTTGAGGCGGACGCGGTAAACGGCAATACGAATCAGAGTTTTGAGACAAAGAGGATGCTTTACGGGATGGTGAAGCGTGTGACAGGAGACTTCAGCAAAGGCGGGATCTATCAGAACCCGTCAGTGATCCCGGTCACCTCTGCGGAGGAACTGATCCGGCTTGCGGCGCAGAATCCCTACGGATATTACCGCCTGGAAAATGATATTGATTTCAGCGGTGTGACCGCGTCCGGCGGAAGCTATATCCCGGGAAGGTTTATCGGGATCCTGGATGGAAACGGCTGCCGGATGACAGGGATGCAGTATCCGCTGTTCGGAGATCTGCAGTATGCACAGGTGAAAGATCTGACGATCTCCGCGCCTTCTTTTGCGGGGGACGCACAGGCGCTTTTCGCAGTGAAGACAAAGAAGGTGACCCTTGGAAATGTGAAAGTGGAGGATGCAGATATGCCTCTTCCGCTGGTGAAGAGCAAGACCGAAGGATACTATGAATACGGAGACATGAGTGTGACGGTGGGAGACAGGAAGATCACCACGCCGGAAGAGTTCCTTGCTATTGGAGAGTCTGCGGAGACACTGAAAAAACAGTACGTCCTGGAGGCGGATCTGGATTTCAGCACACTGCCGTCCGGCGAGTTCGCGGTGCGAGGAACTTTCTCGGGAGAACTGAACGGAAACGGACACAGTATCTCAGGTCTTGACGCGGTGCTGTTTGAAAAAATGGACGGCGCCTCTGTTACGGATCTGACAATTACAGATTCAAATCTGACCGCAGATACACAAAAGGGCGCTCTGGCAAATGAAATCCGAAATTCGACAGTGGAAAAGATCAGGGTGAAAAACCTGGTGATCGAAAATGACGCGAATCAGGCAGGTGGTCTTGCAGGGATCATATCGGGAAGCGAAGTGAGAAAGATCTCCGTGGAGGATATCTCGATTCGGGCAAATAATACCATCGGAGGGATTGCGGGGCAGTTTGACGGAAGAATCCTGGAAGACTGTATCGTGACGGAAACGCTGGAGGGAACGAGCCGGCATCAGATGGGAGCCAGGGTCGGAGGGATCACCGGATGGCAGGGAGACGGGATCATGAGAAGATGTCTGACAAAAACTGCCATTACGGCTCCGGATCCGGTTGGAAACGGCGGGATCATCGGAGGACCCCAGAGCGGCAGCGCCGCAGTGGAAAGCGCCGTCAGTCTGAGTACCGGAACCAATGCGAGCCGGATCTCAGGATGGGACGTACTGGGAATTACCAGCAGCGCCTATGAACTGGAGACTTCGGACAGCATAAGCAGTATGAACGAGACGAATGGCGACCGGATCTTTTCCGTGACGGAAGAGCAGAGCAGGGATCCGGCATTTTATATCGAGACTCTCGGATGGAGTGAGGAGGTGTGGGATTTTGAAAGGATTCCGGCAGGAGGATTGCCGGAGATAAGATGAGTACCACTTGACATTTTTAGAGGGATTCTGCACAATGAAGGTATCAGAGACAAACTTGACGCATGGCT
>DWVT01000021.1 GCA_019120075.1 Candidatus Mediterraneibacter excrementigallinarum | reverse complement strand
AAGGAACAGGAAGGAGCCGATGGGCCTTTTCGGATCCTTCAGGCCGACACGCCCTCTCTTCACTGCGCGGGCGACAGCACTGACCGCTTCCTCCTGTCCTACCACACGCTTGTGCAGCACCGACTCCAGCTTCTTCAGCCGCTCCGCATCACTCTCAGCCAGTTTCTGCACCGGCACCTTTGTCCAGACGGACACCACTTCTGCAATATCCTCCGCCGTCACTTCCGGATGAAGGGACGCACTCTTCTTCTCAAACCGCTTCCGCACCGACTCCAGCTTTTTCTTCACCTCGTCCTGCTCTTTCTGGATCAGGGATGCCTCAGTAAACTCTCCATTCCGGATGCTCTCCTCCTTCTGCTTTCCCAGTTCCTTAAAGGAATTCTCCAGAGCGGTCAGATTCTCCGGCACTTTGTATCCCCGGAGGCTTACCCGGGAACACGCCTCATCCAGCACGTCAATGGACTTATCCGGCAGATTCCTGTCCGTGATATAACGCTCTGACATCTGGACCGCCGCTTCCATGGCCTCTTCCCCGATCACTACTCTGTGGTGTTTCTCATAGCGTTCTTTCAGTCCCCGCAGGATCTCCCGGCACTGCTCCTTTGTGGGTTCCTCCACAGAGACCGGCTGGAACCGGCGCTCCAGAGCCGCATCTTTTTCAATATATTTCCGGTATTCCGCGATCGTTGTGGCTCCGATCAGCTGCAGTTCTCCCCTGGCAAGAGAAGGTTTCAGTATACTGGACGCATCGATGGCACCCTCGGCTCCGCCGGCTCCGATCATGGTGTGGATCTCATCCAGGAAGAGGATGATATTCCCTGCCGACTCCACCTCGGAGATCAGCCCTTTCATCCTCTCCTCAAACTCACCGCGGTACTTGGAACCTGCGATCAGTCCCGGAAGGTCCAGAGTATAGATCCGTTTTCCTTTCATCTTCTCCGGGACAACGCCCGCCGCGATCCTCTGGGCCAGCCCCTCAATGATAGCGGTCTTTCCCACACCGGGCTCTCCTACAAGACAGGGATTATTCTTCGTCCGTCGGCTCAATACCTGCATGAGACGGTACATCTCCGCCTCTCTCCCGACAACGGGATCCAGTTTTCCTTCCTCCGCCCGCGCTGTCATATCCGTGCAGTACTGCTCTATCATGGAGCGTCCGCCCTTCGCTTCATCCTGAAGCTCCTCCTGATATTCCTTTGGATCGATCCCCGCCGCGGACATGATATCCTGGAAAATCTTCTGAAGATTGATGTTCAGCGTGATCAGGATCCGCGTGGCAACACAGTCCACATCACGGATCATGGACAGAAGGAGATGCTCTGTCCCTACCGCAGAAGTATGCAGCCTGCGGGCCTCCTTTCCGCTGTTCTCAAGGATATCCCCAAGCCTCGGGCTCTCCTTCGGTTTCTTTCCTTCCAGTGTATCGCTTCCCGGGGCGATAAGTTCATCCATCAGATGGCGTATCTTCTTTTCCTCCACGCCGTTCTGCGCCAGCACCTGGCCTGCAACTCCGGTATATTCCTGTCTCAGTCCGAGAAGAAGATGTTCCGTACCAATATACGGATGCTTCATCTCCCTTGCCATGCGTCCGGCATAACGGATGGCTTCCTCCGCCTGTTTCGTGTATGGTATCTGCATAATAAATAAAATCCTCCTGTCAGATCATTCATAGTCATCAAAAATCTCATCCACCAGGTCATGCACCTCCTGCCGGGACACATTCTTGCAGCATCCTCTGGCAAGCACGATCCTGAGCTGGCGTCTCATCTCTTCAAGCTGCTCCATCTTGTCGATGTCCAGCGCGATCACGGCGCCCCTCCTCTTGTCCAGACTGATATACCCTTCCCTCTTGAGCACACTGTAGGCTTTGTTCACCGTGTGCATATTTACCCCGATGGTGTCCGCAAGCTGGCGCACCGAAGGGAGAGAGTCTCCTTCCTGTATCACCGAGGTCGCGATCCCCAGGATGATCTGGTTGCAGAGCTGGATATAAATGGCTTCATCACTGTTAAAATCAACTTCTATCAGCATAGGTTTCTCCTTTCCGCACCGTGTTATACACATATTAGCACAGGAGAAAGATTCTGACAAGCATAGAAAAACCACCGGTCATTTCTGACCGATGGTATGGCTCATCTCTTTTCAGTAAAGCAGGATTCAGATCCTCACGCCGCTTCCTTCGGGAAATGGATCTCCATCCGCGTCCCTTTTCCCGGTTCGCTGTCCACGATGACTTTCGCGCCGTGGAGGATCGCGCCGTGTTTGACGATAGACAGCCCCAGTCCGGTGCCGCCCCTCTCCTTGGAATGGCTCTTGTCCACCCGGTAGAAGCGCTCGAATATCCTCTCCTGATGTTCTTTCGGAATCCCGATCCCGGTATCCGACACAGAAATCTTCGCTCCTTCCAGCGTATCCCCCACCCAGATGGAAACCCGTCCGTTGTCATTATTATATTTGATCGCATTCTCACAGATATTGTAGATCATCTCATCCAGGATCTGGCGGATGCCATTGTACTTTACCGGTTCTCCGGTGAGTTCCATACGGATATTCTTCTGAGCCGCCTGAGGCGCAAGCCGGCTCACGACTTCTCTTGTCAGCTCATAGAGATTGACTTCCTGCTTCTCCAGCTCTACAGACTCCTCATCCAGCTTGGACAGCTTGATGATGTCTTCTACAAGGGTGATCAGACGCCGTGCCTCCTTGTATATCCTCTCGGAAAACAGCGGGATGTCCGCCGGCCGCACCATCCCGTTTTTCATGATCTCCGCATAGCCGGAAATGGATGTGAGCGGCGTCTTCAGCTCATGGGAAACATTGGCTGAGAATTCTTTCCGCATGTTAGAGACAGCCTCCTTCTCCTTATTCTGCTGGTCCATGGCAATGAGAAGAGGCTCAAGTTCCGGATAGACGTCATTTTCCAGGGGATGCTCCAGATCAAGCTCATTGATCGGCTTGATCAGCCTCCTGGTCTGCCACCTTGCAAGGAGAACGGCAAATCCCATCATCAGCAGAGCCAGAACGCCCATTACCGGGAATACATTGACCGCGGTCCTCATCAGTCCGTCCATCGTGCGGGCGACACGGAGAACAGAACCGTCATTGAGAAGGACTGCATAATAATACATCTCTCTTCCCACCGTGTCGGACATCCTGACGTCCTCGCCCGTACCGCTCTGAAGCGCCGACTGCACTTCGGGCCGGCTTCTGTGATTCTCAATGGAGTTCTCATCCCGGCGGGAATCATAGAGCACCTCCCCGTCCGGAGCGATCTGTGTCAGGCGGGTATCCCGGTCTACATCGTCCATCTGTTCAAGATAATCCGTTCCTGAAATATTGATGGCAGCCTGGACATATTTTGCCTCCTGCCGTACCTCCCCTTCCAGGATCGACAGATTATGATCATACAGGATCACAGCCAGGATCCCGTAAAACAGGATCAGGGTCACAAACAGGACCAGCACCATGCTCCTCTGTATCTTCTTTTTCATACATCGCCCCCTACACGATATCCCACGCCGCGGACAGTCTGAATGATCTCGCCCTTCTCGCCCAGCTTCTGACGCAGCGTCCTGATATGCACGTCGACGGTCCTTGTCTCTCCGTCGAAATCATAGCCCCAGATTTCTGCCAAGAGCTGGTCCCTGGTCAGGACGATTCCCTGATTTCTCATCAGTTTCTCAAGAAGTTCAAACTCTTTAAGCGTCAGTGAGATCTCTTTCCCTTTCACCGTAACCTCATGTTTCTTCACATTCACATGCACGCCGGCGATATCCATATCGATCCGGTCTTCCACCTTTCCGGTCCGGCGCAGCACCGCCTTGATCCGGGAAACCAGTTCCATCATGCCAAATGGCTTTGTCACATAATCGTCGGCACCGGAGTCCAGCCCTACAACTTTGTCATACTCCGATCCCTTTGCAGTCACCATGATCACAGGGATTCCCCTGGTCTTTGAGGAGGATTTCAGTTTCTTAAGCAGTTCCAGCCCGTCGTCACCGGGAAGCATGATATCAAGCAGGATCAGCTCCGGCGTATCGAAGGCCAGGGCTTCCATAAATGCTGCTCCGTCCGCAAACCCTCTCGCCTTAAGTCCTGTTGTCTCCAGCGTATATATCACAAGCTCACGGATGTTATCGTCATCTTCAACACAAAATATCATCTCTTCCGTTCTCCTTCTCTTTTTATTCTATCTTCAACATGCCAAGCGGGCCTCTGGCAGTCCGCATGCTGTATAATCTTCATCTTCGTCGTTGCAATCACCGGAAGTGTCAGAAGGCACATTCCAGGATTGTAAGCGGTCGCCAAGGTCTCGGACAGGCCCGGACTTTGGCTCATCGCCGTTGCAAAAAAAGCCGGCTTGTTCAGCCGGCCCCATTACCATTCATCAGCTTTCATGTATAATCGCACTGTCTTTGTGAACACCTGTGATGGAGAATTCCACCCACTCTGCGATGTTCGTCGCATGGTCGCCGATACGCTCAAGATATTTTGTCACCATGATCAGGTCAAAGATCTTCTTTCCATTCTCGCCTTTTTCCTCTTTGATGAACTCGATCATCTCATCCCGCACTTCCTCGAAGTACTCGTCAATGGCGTCGTCCGCCTTCATGACGTCGCGGGCAAGCTCAAGGTCTTTCTTGACATAGGCGGTCACGCTGTCACGCACCATCTTGCTCACCTCGGAAGCCATCTTTCCGATCACATGGATATCCTCATCCGCCGGGGCCCAGTCTTTAGAGGAAAGGATGATCTCCGCGATATCTGAAGTCTGGTCTCCGATCCTCTCCATATCCGTGATCATCTTCAGCGCGGCTGAGATCCTTCTTAAATCTTTCGCCACAGGCTGCTGCTGGAGCAGGAGCTTTAAACACAGCCTCTCGATATCTTTCTCAAGCTGGTCGATCTCCTCATCTTCTGAGATGATAACTCTTGCCTGCTCTTTGTCGCTGCCCTCCAGCGCCTTTGTCGTTTTCGCGATCGCTGTCTCGCACAGCTCTCCCATCTGTGTGAGCTGCTCATCCAGACGATGAAGCTGCTCGTCAAATCTGTTTCGCATTTAACCGAACCTCCCTGTGATATAATCTTCTGTCCTTTTATCTGACGGTATTGAGAAAAGTTTTTCCGTGTCATTGTACTCTACAACTTCACCCAGCAGGAAGAAAGCCGTGTTGTCGGATACACGCACTGCCTGTTGCATGTTATGCGTGACCATGACAATAGTATAATCTTTTTTAAGCTCCATCGCAAGGTCTTCGATCTTGGAAGTCGAGATCGGATCCAGGGCTGATGTAGGCTCATCCATGAGCAGCACCTCCGGCTCCACCGCCAGGGCTCTCGCGATACAGAGTCTCTGCTGCTGTCCGCCTGACATGCCAAGCGCGCTCGTCTTCAGACGGTCCTTGCACTCATCCCAGATCGCTGCGTTTCTCAGAGACTTTTCCACGATATCGTCCAGTTTTGCCTTGGAACGGATGCCGTGTGTCCTGGGTCCGTACGCGATGTTGTCATAAATGCTCATGGGGAACGGATTCGGTTTCTGGAATACCATTCCGACACGTTTTCTTAACAGGT
>DWVT01000020.1 GCA_019120075.1 Candidatus Mediterraneibacter excrementigallinarum | reverse complement strand
TCAGTTGTAGTATAATCTTTACAATTTGAGAAAGAGGGCGCTCTGGGATCAAAAGACTCCAAGAGTGCCTTTGCTATGTGACGGCATATCAGTTCTCAGAGGAGCAGTTGCTATAGCAGACAGCAACAGTTAATTATTGGATTATACAAAGGGAAAGGGTGAACAGATGAAGGCGTTTCTAATATTGGAAGATGGTACAGTATTTACGGGGACGAGCATCGGCTCAACGAGGGACTGTATCAGCGAGATCGTATTTAATACTTCTATGACAGGTTATCTGGAGGTGCTGACAGATCCATCCTATGCGGGACAGGCAGTCGTGATGACGTATCCGCTGATCGGCAATTACGGGATCACACCGGATATGGAGTCTAAGAAGGCGTGGCCGGACGGCTATATCGTGAGGGAACTTTCCAGGATGCCCAGCAACTTCCGCTGTGAAGGCACGATTCAGGATTTCCTGAAAGAACAGGATATTCCGGGAATTGCAGGGATTGATACCCGGGCTCTCACAAAAATCCTGAGAGAGAAGGGGACCATGAACGGCATGATCACGACGAAAGAAGATTATGACCTGGACGAGATCATCCCGAAACTGAAGGCATATACAGTAGGAGATGTGGTTTCCAAAGTGACATGTCAGGAAAAATATGTCCTCGAAGGAACAGGAAAGAAAGTCGCACTTCTTGACCTTGGCGCAAAAAACAATATCGCAAAATCTTTGAATGAACGTGGCTGCGAAGTAACTGTTTATCCGGCTCACACAACCGCGGAAGAGATCATTTCATCACAGCCCGACGGGATCATGCTTTCCAACGGACCGGGAGACCCGGCGGACTGCACATCCATAATCGAAGAAATCAGAAAGCTTTATAATACAGACATTCCGATCTTCGCTATCTGTCTGGGACATCAGCTTATGGCGCTTGCTACAGGTGCGTCCACACACAAGCTGAAATACGGTCATCGCGGAGGAAACCATCCGGTCAAGGATTTAAAGACCGGAAGGGTATATATATCCTCCCAGAATCACGGCTACGTGGTGGATGAGGAGAGCGTGGATCCGTCGGTGGCTGTGCCCGCGTTTAAAAATGTAAACGACGGGACAAACGAGGGTCTTGTCTATGTGGGCAAAAATATCTTCACTGTGCAGTTCCATCCGGAGGCATGCCCCGGACCGCAGGATTCAGGATACCTGTTTGACAGATTCATTGAGATGATGGGAGGAGCGAAATAATGCCTAGAGATTTAAGTATAAAGAAAGTACTGGTCATCGGTTCCGGTCCGATCGTCATCGGACAGGCAGCAGAGTTCGACTACGCCGGAACACAGGCGTGCCGTTCCCTTAAGGAGGAAGGGCTGGAGGTTGTTCTGCTGAACTCTAACCCGGCGACCATCATGACAGACAAAGACATCGCGGACCGCGTCTACATTGAGCCGCTTACCGTCGAGGTGGTGGAGCAGCTCATCCTGAAGGAGAAGCCGGACAGCGTCCTTCCCACGCTGGGAGGACAGGCAGGACTGAACCTCGCCATGGAGCTGGAGGAGGCAGGATTCCTGAAGGCAAACGGCGTGCGCCTGATCGGAACTACCTCCGAGACCATCAAGAAGGCGGAGGACCGTCTGGAGTTCAAGGCGACCATGGAGAAGATCGGGGAGCCTGTGGCGGCATCTCTTGTCGTAGAGAATGTGGATGACGGCCTTGCATTTGCGAACAAGATCGGCTATCCGGTAGTGCTCCGCCCGGCGTATACACTGGGAGGCAGCGGCGGCGGTATCGCCCATGATTCCCATCAGCTGGTAGAGATCCTGGAGAACGGGCTGAGGCTTTCCCGTGTGGGACAGGTCCTGGTAGAGCGCTGTATCGCCGGCTGGAAAGAAATCGAGTACGAGGTGATGCGGGACAGCGCAGGCAACTGCATCACGGTCTGCAACATGGAAAATATCGACCCTGTGGGCGTGCATACCGGAGACAGTATCGTTGTGGCTCCGTCTCAGACACTGGGAGACAAGGAGTACCAGATGCTCCGTACTTCCGCTCTGAACATCATCAGCGAGCTGAACATCACCGGAGGATGTAACGTGCAGTATGCGTTGAACCCGGATTCCTTTGAATACTGCGTCATCGAGGTAAATCCCCGTGTCAGCCGTTCCTCTGCGCTGGCGTCCAAGGCAACGGGATACCCCATCGCAAAAGTGGCTGCGAAGATCGCGCTGGGCTACACACTGGACGAGATCAAGAACGCGATTACTCAGAAGACGTATGCGAGCTTTGAGCCTATGCTGGACTATGTGGTGGTGAAGATGCCTAGACTTCCCTTCGACAAGTTCATCAGCGCCAAGAGGACACTGACGACACAGATGAAGGCAACCGGAGAGGTCATGAGTATCTGCAACAACTTCGAGGGAGCGCTCATGAAAGCGATCCGCTCTCTGGAGCAGCATGTGGACTGCCTGATGTCCTATGACTTTACGGGACTGTCGGAGGAAGAACTGACCGAACAGCTCGCGATCGTGGATGATATGCGGATCTGGAGAATTGCGGAGGCGGTGCGGAGAGGCTTTGACTACGATACGATTTACAATATTACCAGGATCGACCGCTGGTTCATTGACAAGATCGCCATCATCGTAGAGATGGAGAATACGTTGAAGAACGAGGAACTTACACCGGATCTCCTGAGAGAAGCAAAACGGATCGAGTTCCCGGACAATGTGATCGCGCGCCTGACCGGAAAGAGCGAGCGTGAGATTCACGATATGCGCCATGAAAACGGCATTGTGGCAGCGTATAAGATCGTTGACACCTGTGCGGCAGAGTTTGCGGCGGAGACGCCTTATTACTACTCTGTGTACGGAAGTGAGAACGAGGTAGAGGAGACTTCCGGAAAGAAGAAAGTACTCGTCCTTGGTTCCGGACCGATCCGTATCGGACAGGGAATCGAGTTCGATTTCTGTTCCGTGCACTGTACCTGGGCGTTCGCGAAAGAAGGATATGAGACGATCATCGTGAACAACAATCCGGAGACTGTAAGTACAGACTTTGATATTGCTGACAAGCTGTATTTTGAGCCCCTCACACCGGAAGATGTGGAGAGCATTGTAGATATCGAGAAGCCGGACGGTGCTGTGGTTCAGTTCGGCGGACAGACAGCCATCAAGCTGACAGAGGCCCTCATGAAGATGGGAGTGCCGATCCTCGGAACTTCCGCGGAGAATGTGGACAAGGCAGAGGACAGGGAACTCTTTGACGAGATCCTGGAAGAATGCCAGATCCCGCGCCCGACAGGAGGCACTGTATTTACCGCAGAGGAAGCAAAAGAGGTGGCAAACCGTCTTGGCTATCCGGTGCTGGTGCGTCCGTCTTACGTGCTGGGCGGACAGGGCATGCAGATTGCCATCAATGACAACGACATCGACCAGTTCATCGGCATCATCAACCGGATCGCGCAGGATCATCCGATCCTTGTGGATAAATACCTGCAGGGCAAGGAGATCGAGGTGGACGCGGTGTGCGACGGAACAGACATCCTGATCCCGGGTATCATGGAGCACATCGAGCGTGCGGGAATCCACTCCGGAGACAGCATCTCCGTTTATCCGGCTCAGAGCCTGACACAGGGGGCAAAGGCGAAGATCGCAGAGTACACAAGAAGACTTGCCAAATCCCTCCACGTCATCGGTATGATCAACATCCAGTTTATCGTCTGCGGTGAGGAGGATGTGTATGTGATCGAGGTCAACCCGCGTTCCAGCCGTACCGTGCCGTATATCAGCAAGGTGACCGGAATCCCGATCGTGCCGCTTGCGACACAGGTCATCATCGGGAAGAAGATCAGAGAACTGGGCTACACACCGGGACTTCAGCCGGAGGCAGACTATGTGGCAGTCAAGATGCCGGTGTTCTCCTTTGAGAAGATCCGGGGCGCTGATATCAGTCTCGGACCTGAGATGAAGTCTACCGGAGAATGTCTTGGTATTGCAAAGACCTTTGACGAGGCGCTCTATAAAGCATTCCTTGGCGCAGGAATCAAGCTGCCCAAGTTCAAGAACATGATTATGACAGTCCGTGACGAGGACCAGCCGGAGGCAGTGGAGATCGGACGCAGATTTGCAAACATCGGCTACCACATTTTCGCCACAAGCGGAACTGCCCGCGCCCTGAACGAAGCAGGCGTGAAGGCGACTCCGGTCCGCAAGATCGAACAGGAGTCACCGAACCTTCTGGATCTGATCCTGGGACATAAGATCGATCTTGTCATCGATATCCCGGCACAGGGAGCAGAGCACTCCAAGGATGGATTTGTCATCCGGAGAAATGCCATTGAGACAGGCGTAAACGTGCTGACAGCCATCGACACGGCGGAGGCGCTGATCACCAGTCTGGAGAATACAGATATTAAGAAACTTACATTGATCGATATTGCGACGATCTGAGAAAAATAGTCCGCCAGGACAGAGATTTCCATCGCAGGCGCGCTTGCGCTCGGGCCGCAGCGCAACAGTACATAGGGCTGCAAAAGACGCAGCCCAAGTGCTGGCGCAGCTCTACGGCCTTTGATGGAAACCTCTGCCCTGGCTTCTTTTTTCTCAGACGGGAAGATGTGGGCAGGTGCGGATTCCTCCCTCAGATTACCCTACTAGTTGCCGTTCCCTACTAGTTGCTGTGCATTTGTATTGCAATAGAAATGAAAATGCAGTATAATTGCAGTGTAAAATACAACGTTTGTTAGGAACTGGAGGGAGCCATATGTCAAGTACGATACAAGTAAGAGTGGACGATGAGCTTAAGAAAAAATCTGACAATTTATTTAAAGATTTGGGAACGGACACAACCACAGCGATTCGGATTTTTTTAACGCAGGCAGTCGCGCATAATGGATTTCCATTTGAAATAAGAAAAAAAACACCTGAAAATAATCCTTATATGGCAATGTCGGAGAAAGCTATGCTGGAAAAGCTTGAGAAATCAAGAATGCATGCAGCTCAAGGAAGGTACAGGGATGCAGATGATGCAGTAAAGGACCTGAGGGAAAAATATGGATTATAAAGTGGTTGTTACCCCAGATGCAGAACATGATCTGGAAGAGTATGTGGGATACTTGCTCTTTGAAAAGAAAAATGATCAAGCAGCAAGAAACTTGCTTGATGATTTTGAAATTACAAAAAAGATTCTTCAAAATGTTGCAGGAAGTTTAAAATATTGTGAGAATCCCAAGTTGAAAGAACAGGGATACAAAAGGATTAATTTTACTGCGCATAGATATTTTATGTTGTATCGCATTTCCGGTAATCTGGTTATTATAGATAACATATTTCATGAATTGCAGGATTACGAAAACAGGATGAATTGACCAGGGAGAAAGATCATATGAGCAAAGATACGGACATCAAACTTCATTACATTGAAAAAGGCACTGGTTCCCCGCTCATCCTTCTCCACGGAAACGGGGAGGACAGCGGATATTTTGTTCACCAGATAAATCATTTTTTAAAAGAGCACTGCGTGATCGCTCTGGATACGAGAGGACACGGGAAGTCCCCGAGAGGGGACAAACCTTTTACGATCCGTCAGTTCGCGGAGGATCTGCATGATTTTATGGATGAGCAGGAAATCGAAAAAGCGGATATCCTCGGATTTTCGGACGGCGGGAACATTGCCCTGGTATTTGCCCTGAAATATCCGGGGCGGGTGGACAGACTGATTTTGAACGGGGCAAATCTGTATGGAAGAGGTGTAAAACCGTCCATTCAGATTCCCATCATAATAGGGTATCATGCTGCGTGCCTGTTCGCAGGGAAAAGTGAAGCAGCGCGTAAAAATGCGGAGATGCTGGGACTGATGGTCAACGACCCGAACCTGACCCCGGAAGAGCTGTCTGAAAACAGGGATCCGGATTTCCTGCGGATCCCGAAACTGGTGATCGCGGGAAACAGGGATATGATAAAGGATGAACACACAAGGCTGATCTATGCCAGCCTTCCAAACGCGCAGATCCGGGTGATGAAGGGCAGTCATTTTATTGCAAAGGAGAATCCGGAGGAGTTTAACCGGATCGTGGAGGAATTCCTGAGGTCGTCAGAGCGACAGCAGGATCCGGATCAGATGTGACCGCACTGCGGCTCACGATGAGAGAAGGGAGAGAAAGAGAATGAAGTACACATATCATTACGATTCTCCTCTGGGCGGGATCACAATGGCGTCTGACGGGGAGTCGCTTAGCGGACTGTGGTTTGACGGGCAGAAATATTTCGGTGCGGGGCTGGCTGCGGATGAAGAAGAACAGACAGAAAGCGGAGAGATTCTCCCGGTGTTTGAAGAGACAAAGAAGTGGCTGGATATCTATTTTGATGGAAAGGAGCCGGACTTTACTCCCAGGCTCCATCTCCAGGGAAGCCCTTTCCGGATAGAGGTGTGGGAGATTTTATTAAAAATCCCGTATGGGAAGACGACTACATATAAAGAAATCGCGGAGCGGGTCGCTGCGCAGAGGGGGATTCCTTCTATGTCCGCCCAGGCAGTGGGAGGAGCGGTGGGACATAATCCGATTTCCATTATTGTCCCCTGTCACCGGATCCTTGGGACGGACGGAAGTCTGACGGGATATGCGGGAGGAGTGGAGAAAAAGAAGAGCCTTCTCGCCCTGGAGCAGGGTGGAAAATAGAAAAAGAGACCGTGCAAAGTCCGTATGCATGGTCTCTTTTTGTAACGGCGACGAGCCAAAGCCCGGGCGTGCCCGAGACCCTGGCGACCGCTTACAATCCCGGAATATGCCTTTGGGCACTTCCGGTGATTCTGGGAACATTTTCTGCAGATTCTACATTTTCCCGGTGAACAGTGTTCCGGCTTTCCCGCCCTTTACAATATCGTAGAGGGCTTCCGGGCGTTTTCCGTTGGTGACAATGGTGTCGATGCCGTTTGAGGTGGCGAGCTGGGCTGCCTGGAGTTTTGTCCGCATCCCGCCGGTGCCTCTGCGGCTTCCCGCTCCGCCTGCCAGAGAATAGACGCTTTCGTCGATCTCATCGATCTGATCGATCAGTTTTGCGTTGGGATGCAGACGGGGATCGCTGTCGTAGAATCCGTCGATGTCGGACAGGATCACCAGCTTCTTTGCGCGGCAGAGGACGGCGACGACGGAGGAGAGCATATCGTTGTCACCGAACAGCCGGTCCTCCGATTCAATCTCTGTGTAGCTGACGGAATCGTTTTCGTTTACGATGGGGATGACGCCCATTTCCAACAGCGCGTTGAAGGTATTGGTCAGATTTTCCTTCTTTTCTTCCTGCTCGATATCCTCTGCGTTCAGAAGGATCTGAGCCACAGTCTTGTCATAATCCCCGAAAAATTTATCATACAGGTACATCAGACTGCACTGCCCGACAGCAGCTGCGGCCTGTTTCATTCTCATGCTGTCCGGTCTGGCATGCATGTTCAGTTTATTGCGTCCCACGGCGATGGCGCCTGAGGAAACGAGGATCACCTCATAGCCCATGTTGTGGATATCCGCCAGTGTGCAGACAAGGCGGTCTGTGGCGCGCAGGTCGCTTTTCCCTGAGTCGTTGGTCAGAGTGGACGTTCCTACCTTTACTACGATTCTGTTATTATAAAGTCCCATGATCTTCTCCTTATGTACAGTTATTTCAGCTTGATTCGCTCACCTGTATATCGTATCATAGACTTATAAATTACAAAAGTGAATATTTATCATAAATATCATGAGAAAACCAGATGGAAGGAGGCTCTATATATGGATATGAATCTGCAGAAATATATGGCGTTCGTAAAGACTGTGGAGTATGGGAGTTTTACAAAGGCGGCGGAAATATTGAATTACTCCCAGTCCGGGATCAGCCGTATGATCCATGATCTGGAGAAAGAATGGAAGGTGACGCTTCTGGAGAGAGGACGGGGCGGGGTCAGCCTGACAAGTGACGGGCTGAAGCTGCTTCCCTATGCGGAGAATGTCTGCAGGGAATACGAGAAGCTTCAGATGCAGGTGGACGAACTGAACGGACTGCGGTCCGGTCTGATCCGGATCGCAGCCTTTTCCAGCGTGGCGTCACAGTGGCTGCCCAATATCATAAAAGAATTTCAGAAGGACTATCCTGATATTGACTATGAACTCCTCCTGGGGGACTACAGTGAGATCGAGGAGTGGATCCTGGAGGGGAGAGTGGACTGCGGCTTTTTAAGGCTTCCCACTCATGCGGAACTGGAGACAGTTTTTCTGGAGCAGGACCGCCTGATGGTGGTCCTTCCCGAGGGACACCGGCTGGCGGACTGTGAAAGATTTCCGGTGAATGCTCTTGTGGAAGATCCCTTCATGCTCCTGGAAAAAGGAGCCAGGGCGGAGGTGTCGGAGATATTCGAGCGGTGCGGCCTGACGCCGAAGGTACATTTTACCACCTGGGACGACTATGCCATCATGGCGATGGTGGAGAGCGGGCTGGGCATCAGTATCCTCCCGGAACTGATCCTGAAGCGGATCCCCTACCGGATCGTCGTCAAGGAGCTTGAGATCCCGGCCTACCGGAGCATAGGCGTGGCATTGAAAGAAAAGAAGAGCGCGTCCCTTGCCGTGAAGCGTTTTCTGGAGTATCTGGATTACAGGGAGGAAAAAAGAGGAAGGTTATCCTGAAATATACTTCTTGTCAGGATGGAAGGCAGCGGTTACACTGGGGAGGTATTTTCCCGGAGGATTGAGACATACTGAAAAAAAGACGTGGTCCGAAGGAAAATGAAATAGAAGCAGAAGAGAGGATATTACATGAAGAAATTATTTACAGGCCTTCCCTTTCGCCTTCTGGCCGGTGTTGTGACCGGGATCCTGGCAGGATGGCTGGCAGGCATGGAGCCTGCCGGGGCGGCGGGAACCGCATGGATGAATGTTGTTGTGACTGTGAGGTTTATCCTGTCGGAACTGATCAATTTCTGTGTGCCTTTGATCATCATCGGATTTATCGCGCCGTCGATCACCAGACTGGGACGAACTGCGTCAAGAATGCTGGGGATCGCGCTGCTGTGCGCCTATGTGTCCACGATCCTGGCAGCCGTCCTTTCCATGGCAGCGGGATACGGGATCATTCCGCGTCTGTCTGTCGTATCGGAGGCGGAAGGACTAAGAGAACTTCCGGAGGTTGTATTTCAACTGGAGATCCCGGCGGTCATGTCTGTCATGAGCGCGCTTGTGCTGTCGGTTCTCCTGGGACTCGCATGCACCTGGACGAAAGCGGTTGTCATGACGGAACTGCTGGAGGAATTTCAGAAGATCGTGCTGGAGATCGTGACAAGGGTTGTGATCCCGGTTCTTCCGGCATTCATCGGCTTTACGTTCTGTGCCCTTTCCTATGAGGGTATGATCACAAAACAGCTCCCGGTCTTTCTTAAGGTCATCCTGATCGTGATCCTGGGGCATTATCTCTGGCTTGCAGTGCTTTATATCGCAGCGGGGATCTATTCCGGGACCAATCCGCTGGACGTGGTGAAGAATTACGGCCCGGCGTATCTCACGGCGATCGGAACCATGTCTTCGGCGGCAACCCTGGCAGTTGCTCTTCGCTGTGCAAGGAAGTCCGTCCCGCCGCTCCGGGATGATATGGTGGATTTCGGGATTCCTCTGTTCGCAAACATCCACCTGTGCGGGTCGGTTCTGACCGAGGTGTTTTTCGTTATGACTGTGTCTCGGATCCTGTACGGGAATCTGCCCGGGCTGGGAACCATGATTTTGTTCTGTGTCCTGCTTGGAGTGTTTGCCATCGGTGCTCCGGGGGTTCCGGGAGGAACTGTCATGGCGTCCCTGGGACTGATCACCGGTGTACTTGGATCTGACGGAACCGGGACTGCGCTGATGCTCACGATCTTTGCTCTCCAGGACAGTTTCGGGACAGCATGCAATATCACCGGAGACGGTGCGCTGACACTGATCCTGTCAGGGTACGCGAAGAAGCATAATATTAGTAGATAAAAGGACGTCCCCGGGGACTCGTTTTATCCATACTGGAAGAGCGCTGATTTCTGAGGATATGCTCCGGCTGGATATAAACGAGCAGGAAGAGGGGCTCCCGCCCGGACCGTAGGGCAGCGCCGGCACTTTGAGCGCGTCTTTTGCGGTCTTATGTACCGCTGCGCTGAACTCCGAATGAAAATGAGTCCGGGAGGGAGCCCCTCTTCCTGCGTATGTCTTATATTATTTACCGGAACTTCGCATTAGGATAGATCTCTTTCATCCTCGCATCATCAAAATTCGTATCTATGACCTGTTCCCAGCCGCTTTTGGCAGGAGGGCCGCCCGCTCTCTGGTCATAACGGATCAGCGCCGCCGCGGAGACCATCAGATCCGCGGTCATGAACACGATCAGGATCCAGGAGGCTATGTATCCGGTCAGTTTCGGGATCTTCTCGATCCATTTTGAAAAATGAGGATACAGCCCCTTGATCCAGACAACGGCCGCGATTCCCCAGAAGAAACAGTACAGAAGGTTGACCCTTCCGCCCAGATTAAAGGGAATCTCGCTGTAATCCCAGAAGACCTGACCGAAGACAAGCTCGCCCAGAACACTGCACATATATTCATAGGCTCCTCCCAAGAGTGTGCCGATGAGGAAAATATGCCGGTCCGGTTTGTCCCTGTCTTTATAGAGGAGGATCGTTGCAAGGACGATGGCAAAGCCCCATACGATACTGAACGGCCCCCATACCAGGCTGCTCCTGCTCATCCACACGCCGGCAGTGATCCGGCAGAAGATGGTCTCCGTGATATCGCCGAGAAGGGAGCCGATCAGGAAGAGCCAGAACAGCTTGTAGAAACCGCAGCCCTCCGCGAAATGCCCTTCTTTCAGAATTTCTTCGGCACGTTCCTGAATGATCGGATAGGCCTTTTCCATACGGCGTTCCACATAACCGATGAAGGTTCGGGAAGCGCGGAAGAGCAGAACGGTAAATTTTCTGTGATGACGGCCGGAAGGCCCCCTGCCGTGCTGCAGATGAAGTACAGCGGTAAAGGAGACCAGCGTGTCAGCCGCAAGATAGATCACCAGTCCCCATACGAGAATATCCCGAAGAGGCGTCGGGATCAGGCTGTACAGGAAGAAAAAGAACGTGTTCCCGTATCGGAGGGCAACAGCGCCCAGGACAGCCCAAAGCAGGGAGTACTGAAGACAGATATATCCGTCAAAATTCCATTTCTTTTTTGAATAATCCCACCACTTGTGATGGTTCAGCCGTTCCAGGACTTTTCCGGTGATCCATTCGATGATAGTTGCCTGAAGTCCGCACCCAATGAGAAGAAAGACCGGATTGTCCATCAGTTCGGACAGGGTCAGTTCCATGATGACAACGGCGACTCCGTAGACGAGACAGAAGGGGCCGGTGGAAAATCCGCGGTTGGTAAAATGTCTGTTTTTGATCGATCCGACCATCGCCTCGATGATCCATCCGATGAAGGAATAAACGAGGAGCAGCCAGAACAGTTGTGTAAAAGTATATTGCATAGATTCTCTTTTGTAAAATTCTCCTTTCAAATATTATCAGATACACCGGAACACACATGCATTTCAGTGTACAAAGAGTATGATAACATATCAGTTGGAAGATTTGTATAACGAGAGAATGAAAGAGAGGGAAAAAATGTAGAAAAATAAAATTGACTCTGACGATCCCTCTGGTGTATAATACGATTTGTGATTTTGATGCTTTGTTACATTAAAGCGCAACGCTTTGGTGCAATAAAGCAAACAGGGAGGAATGATTGAAAATGAAAAAGAAAAAGGCAGCAGCACTTTTAATGGCAGCAGCAATGACCGCTTCTCTGGCGGCCTGTGGAAGTGATTCTTCTTCCACCAGTACTTCAGAAAGCGGAAGCGCCGATGCGGCCGGAAAATATACGATCGGTATCTGCCAGCAGATGGAACACGCGGCGCTGGACGCGGCTACAGAAGGATTTCAGGATGCATGTACTGAAAAGTTCGGAGAGGAAAATGTAGAATTTGATGTGGAAAATGCACAGGGAGAACAGAACATGTGCTCTACGATCATTAATAACTTTGTCTCTGCGGATGTAGACCTGATCCTTGCAAATGCTACGCTCCCGCTTCAGACAGCCGCACAGGCGACAGCGGATATCCCGATCCTGGGCACGTCTGTTACAGATTATGCGACTGCACTCGGGATTACGGACTGGACAGGGACTACAGGAGTGAATATCTCGGGAACCTGTGACCTGGCTCCCATCGAAGAGCAGGAAGATATGATGATGGAGCTTCTTCCGGATGTGAAGACGGTAGGAATCCTGTACTGTTCAGCAGAGTCCAACTCAAAATATCAGGCAGAGCTGTTCGAGGCTGAACTTGAGGCAGACGGAGTAGAATATAAAGAGTATACGGCGGCGGACTCCAATGAGATCCAGTCTGTTGTGACAAACGCGGTGGAAGAGTGCGACGCGATCTACATTCCGACGGATAATACGATGGCGGCAAACACGCAGATCATCAACAACATCTGCCTGCCGGCAAAGGTACCGGTGATCGCGGGAGAGCAGGGAATCTGCAGCGGATGCGGAGTTGCGACCCTGTCTATCAGCTATTATGATATCGGATACCGCGCAGGAGAGATGGCTTATGAAATCCTTGCAGAGGGAGCGGACATTACGACCATGCCGATCGAGACAGCACCGGAAGTGACAAAAATGTATAATCCGACCATCTGCGAAGAACTTGGAATCTCAGTTCCGGATGACTATACAGCTATCGAGACGGAATAGTATTTCAGCAGAAAGGCAGAGAGAAAAATGGTTTTAGATTATTTTATGTCGCTGGATCCCATGGCGCTGCTCCGCGCAATGCCGGGAACAGCGGCCCAGGGACTGATCTGGGGAATTATGGCCCTTGGAGTTTATATCACATACAGGATCCTTGATTTTCCGGATCTGACGGTGGACGGCTCTCTTGCGACAGGAGCCGCCACAGCGGTCATGCTGATCCAGGGAGGAATGCATCCCGCGCTTTCTCTTGTTTTCGCACTTCTCGCGGGAATGGCGGCAGGATTTGTGACCGGGATCCTTCACACTGCACTGGGGATTCCGGGCATTCTGGCAAGTATCCTGACTCAGGTATCTCTGTACTCGGTCAACCTTGTGATCATGGGAAAATCGAATCAGGGTATCAGCCTGACACAGCAGGGACTGGTTGCTTCTTCAAGATATGTAACAGCTGACGACAGCGTTTTCTTCTTTCTCAAGCTGATCCTGGCATGTCTTGTCCTGGTTGCTGTGGTTTACTGGTTCTTCGGGACCGAGATGGGGGCGTCGATCCGGGCGACCGGGTGCAATCCTCAGATGGCGCGCGCCCAGGGGATCAACACGGATTATGCGAAGGTGCTGGCCCTGATGATCTCAAACGGACTTGTCGGACTGTGCGGAGGCGTACTGGCTCAGTATCAGGGAGCGGCGGATGTCAATATGGGCAGGGGCGCGATCGTTATCGGACTGGCAGCAGTCATTATCAGCGAAGTGATCTTCGGAAAACTCTGCGCAGGAAGAAAGATCGCATTTGCCTATACTCTGGCGGCTGTGTTTGTGGGCGCGATCCTCTATTATGTGGCGTACGCACTTGTACTGTGGTTCAAGATGCCTTCTGATTACATGAAACTGTTTTCTGCGCTGGTGGTGGCGCTGTTCCTTGCAGTTCCCTACCTGAAAGAGCAGAGAGCACTCAAAAGGAGGTCTTGACATGGGATATATGCTTGAGATACAGAATATATACAAAACATTCAACAGAGGTACGATCAACGAGAAGAAGGCTCTGGACGGTGTAAACCTGAACCTGAATCCGGGCGACTTCGTTACGATCATCGGAGGAAACGGAGCGGGAAAGTCGACTACCCTGAATGCGATCGCGGGCACATGGCTGGTAGACGAAGGAAAGATCATTGTGGACGGAACAGATATCACAAGACTGCCGGAGCACAAAAGAGCTGTGTATCTGGGAAGGGTATTTCAGGACCCGATGACCGGGACTGCGGCGACAATGTCCATCGAAGAAAATATGGCCATTGCATCCAGAAGGGGTGAGCACAGAGGTCTCGGCTGGGGAATTACCAGAAAAGAAAGAGAAGAATATAAAAGACAGCTGAAGACACTTGACCTGGGACTGGAAGACCGGCTTTCGTCTAAAGTCGGCCTGCTTTCGGGAGGTCAGCGCCAGGCCATTACACTGCTGATGGCTGCGGCGAAGAAACCAAAGCTGCTGCTTCTCGATGAGCACACGGCAGCGCTCGATCCGAAAACTGCCGCAAAGGTCCTTGCCATATCGGATAAGATCATTGAGGAGCATAATCTGACGGCGATGATGGTGACTCATAATATGAAGGACGCCATCGCTCACGGAAACCGTCTCGTGATGATGCATGAGGGGCGCATTATATATGATGTGTCCGGAGAGGAGAAGAAAAGACTTCATGTTTCGGATCTTTTGAATAAATTTGAGGAAGTCAGCGGCGGAGAGTTTGCCAATGACCGGATGATGCTGAGCTGAGAGCGGCTCTCAGGAAGAACTGAAATCAGGATCTTGCCGGAAAAGGTATTTGTGCCGGATCTGTGCTGTATTTTATGATACAGCATGGATCCGGTATCTTTTACTTATATTTAACGTTTCTCTTACCCTATCCTCCGGGTCTTTATTATAAAATAGTACTGATACAAAAATAAGAAACCTGAGAGGAATCCATATGGTTAAAATTTATGTTGTGGACACAAATGTCCTTCTACAGGCGCCATATGCGCTGGACAGCTTTGAAGATAATTCTGTTGTACTTCCCATGGTGGTCCTGGAGGAACTGGATCATTTTAAGAAAGCGGAAGGGGAGATCGGAGCGAATGCACGCCGGGTCATCCGGTATCTGGAACAGAAGAGGCTGAAAGGAGACCTTCTCAAAGGGGTGCCGCTGGAAAACGGCGGGACGCTCCGTGTGGAAAAAAACTTTGTCAATGTGAAGCTGCCGGAGGATCTCTCCGCAGAGGTCATGGACAACCGGATCTTAAGAGTCTGCCTCGGACTTTCTGAATCAAGGGAGGAACAGGTCGTCCTTGTGACAAAGGATATCCTCCTTCGGATCAAGGCGCAGATCCTGGAAATCTGCGCAGAGGACTTTACAACGGATCAGGTGCTGGAACATGAGAACCAGTACAGCGGAAGATGCGAGGTGTATGTTCCGGAGGAACTGTTTAAGTCGTTTAAGAAGAAAGGTGTTCCCGCGGATCAGGTGTATGTGCTCAGTGAAGAAGGGGAAAGCTATGTACCGGAGCTGGAGGAAAATCAGTTCGTGATCCTGAAGGCAGATCAGTCTGCGAAGAAGACCCAGCTGGGACGGGTTGAGAACGGCGTGATTCGTAAGCTGGATTACCGCAAGAGCTCTCCCTACGGGATCAGCCCGAGGAACGCGGGACAGTATTTCCTGCAGGAGGCGCTGATGCAGCCTGCGGACAAGGCTCCGCTGGTCATCGTGAAAGGAATGGCGGGTACCAGCAAGACCTTTTATTCCCTGGCGGTGGGGCTGGAGAAACTGCTCAACCATCCCACAGAGGAATACCGAAGGATTCTGGTCTGCCGGCCAAACGCCCAGTTTGACGATGACATCGGCTTTCTGCCCGGGGATGAGCAGGAGAAGATATCTCCCCTTATGCGCCCCATTATCGATAACCTGGAGCAGCTTATCGATTCCAGTGAGGAGGAGCGCTACAAGGATGAAGAGGAACTTCAGGGAAAGCTGGACGAGATCTTCGGCCGGGGGATCATACAGACGGAGGCGCTGAACTATATCAGGGGACGCTCTATCGTGAAGACCTACCTCATCATCGACGAGGCGCAGAACACCACGCCGGACCAGATCAAGGGCATCATCACCCGGGCGGGAAAGGATACAAAGATCATCCTGCTGGGGGATCCAAACCAGATCGACCGTCCCTTCCTTGACGAGAGGACCAACGGACTGAGCTACGCCTCGGAACATATGAAAGGAAGCCCGCTCTGCTGGCAGATCACCATGACCACGGAAGAGTGCGAGAGATCTGCACTTGCCATGGAGGCGGTGAGGAGACTATGAAGACAGATTACAGGCAGATCAGGACAAATGAGGAGATCAATCTCCTGATCGAGCAGGGAAACGCCACGCTCAATGAACTGGGATACACAGAGCATTCCAGAAAACACGCCGCCAAAGTGGCGGAGACGGCGGGAAAGATCCTGAAGGACCTGGGATATGGAAAACATAAGATAGAACTTGCAAAGATCGCCGGATACATGCATGATATAGGAAACGCCATCAACCGTCATGACCACGCCCACAGCGGCGCGATCCTTGCATATCAGATCCTGAAGGATACGGAACTCCCGCTGAAGGATATCCTTGTGGTGTCGACCGCCATCGGGCACCATGACGAGGCCACGGGAACGGCGGTGGACCCGGTGTCGGCCGCCCTCATCCTTGCGGATAAGACCGACGTCAGGCGGAACCGGGTGCAGAACCGGAACAAAGCGACATTCGACATTCACGACAGAGTAAATTATGCGGCGTTAACTTCGAAGTTGATTATTGAGAAAGAAAAGCGTATTATACAGATGGAGCTTGAACTGGACGACTCCATCTGTACAGTGATGGATTATTTTGAGATATTTCTGAAACGCATGATCATGTGCAGGCGGGCGGCGGAACGCCTGAACTGCAAATTCAAACTGATGGCAAACGGAAGCAAACTGTGCTAGTTACGAAGGAGGAAAAGTAGAATATGGAAAATATTTATATGAACAGGGAATTATCCTGGCTGAAATTTAATGAGAGGGTGATCGAGGAGGCAGAGAATCCGGAGGTGCCGCTCTGCGAGAGGATGAATTTTGTGTCCATCTATCAGAGCAACCTTGACGAGTTCTTCATGGTCAGAGTGGGGTCCCTCCAGGATCAGATGCTGGTCAATAAAAAGATCCGTGACAACAAGACAAATATGACTTCAGAGGAGCAGATCAAAGCGATCCTGAAGGAAGTAAAAAGGCTGAATAAAAGAAAAGACGCGGCTTATAAAGACCTTATGGAAAGGGTGGAGAAGTACGGGATCAAACTGATCGACTTCACCATGGCGAAATCCGATGAGAAGAAATATCTTGAACAGTATTTCAACCATGAGATCGTACCCTTAAGTTCGCCCACTATCGTCGGAAAGAGGCAGCCTTTCCCGTTCCTGAAAAACGAGAACAGCTATGCGGTCGTTGTCCTTGAGACGAGGAGCGGAAAAGAGAGGATCGGTATCATCCCCTGCACCAACAATATGGTAGAACGTCTTGTGGAACTGCCGGGAGGAAAGGGAAGATACATTCTTTCGGAGAATATCATCCTCCACTATATCGGAAAAGTGTTCAAGGGATATAAAGTAAAAGGAAAATCCCTTATCCGTGTGGTGAGAAATGCAGATATCGATGCGGATGCGCTCTATGATGAAGATCTGGATTACCGTGAGTTCATGGCTGATCTGATGAAAGAGAGAAAGAAACTCTCTCCGGTCCGTCTGGATATGTCAAGAGAGATCGACGAGTCTGTGGTGGAGGCGCTGTGCCGTTATCTGGACGTCCTTCCGGAGCGCGTGTTCCGAAGCGAAGCTCCGCTGGATCTTTCTTTTGTATATAAGATCCAGGATCTTCTGCGCATGAATCCGGAACTGTTCTATGAGAAGAGAGTTCCCCAGAAGTCGGCTTCTTTCCGGGACGGGGTGAGTATCCTGCAGCAGATCGAGGAGGGGGACAAGCTTTTGTCCTATCCCTACGAGTCTATCCGTCCTTTCCTTCATATGCTCAATGAGGCGGCGGAGGATGACAGTGTGATTTCTATCAAGATGACGCTGTACCGTCTGGCAAAACAGAGCAAGATCATCGAGGCGCTCTGCGAGGCGGCGGAGAACGGAAAGGAAGTTGTGGTCCTGGTAGAGCTGCGCGCACGGTTTGACGAGGAGAACAACATCCGCTGGTCCCGTATGCTTGAGAAGGCAGGCTGCCAGATCATCTACGGGCTTGAGGGATACAAGGTGCACTCTAAGCTGTGTCTGATCACAAAGAAAGGCAAAGACGGTATCGAGTATATTACACAGATCGGTACCGGAAACTACAACGAGAAAACGGCAAGGCTGTATACAGATCTGTCGCTTATGACTGCCAATGAACAGATCGGGATGGACGCGGCAAGAGTTTTCCAGGCTCTGACAAAGGGGGAGACCGTGGAAGAGTCCGAGCATCTTCTGGTGGCACCGAAGTGCCTCCAGTCCCGGATCATCGACATGATCGAGGAGCAGATCAGGATCAAAAAGAACGGCGGAGAGGCGTATATCGGCCTGAAACTGAATTCTCTGACGGACAAGAAGATCATGGACAAGCTGGTGGACGCGTCCTGTGCCGGTGTGCACATTGATATGATCATCCGGGGAATCTGCTGTCTGATCCCCGGTGTGAAAGGTCAGACTGAGAATATCCGGATCATCAGTATTGTAGGGCGTTTCCTGGAGCATTCAAGGATCTATATCTTCGGATGTGGAGAAGAAAGAAAATACTATATCTCTTCTGCTGATTTTATGACGAGAAACACAGTGAAGAGAGTGGAAGTGGCGGCTCCGGTTTATGCTCCGGAACTGAAAGAGCGTATTCAGGGAATCTTTGATCTGATGCTCAGCGATAATAAAAAGGCAAGAACAGAGAATGCGGACGGAACGTATACACTTGTGAAATGTGAGGGAGAACCAGTGGATTCTCAGGAGATGCTTTATCAGGAAGCATATGACAGAGCTGCTGAGCGCGCACAGGCGAAAGAGCCTAAAGAGTCGGAGGAATGAATGATCTCCGACTGACAAAAGCAGATAACAGGGTGGTAGAATGATTTTTAAATTTGGAGAGCAGCTTCATCCGGTGAGTCTGGAGGAATGGGAGGCGGATCAGACGCCGGCTGTCTTTATCACAGATTCCCGCCATGCGGATGAGACTCTGGCAAGGGCGGGGATCATCTATGAGAATGAGATCCAGATCGCAAAGATCGGGTTCTGTCGGCTGGAGAACCAGCAGGACTGTGTGGTCGGGACGCTCTGCATTCCGAAACTGCTGGATGTGCTGGGAAGCAGATACAGAATGTATTTCTTTGTCAACAGGAGCAATGTTGTTATCGTCGACGATGAAGATTTTTCGGAACGCCTGGTCCGCAGGATCCAGCAGAAGAAGACACATCAGGGTGAGACAAAGGAACGGTTTATCTATAATTATATCTCGGAATTTATCAGCCGGGATCTGGAGATGCTCGTGGCTTACGAACGGCGCCTTCTTCGTATGGAAGAGGACGTGAGCCAGGAACATATCGCCAATTTTCAGAGCAAATTGATGCCGATCCGCAGGGAGCTTCTGAACCTGCGCAGCTATTATGACGAGATCATGGATCTGACCAAGGAGCTGGAGGAGAATGAGAACGGATTTTTCCTGAAAAAGCAGCTGAAATATTTCGGGACGCTTACTGACCGGGCTGACCGGCTCATGAGCAGGACGAGCCATCTTCTGGAATACGCCCAGCAGGTCAAGGAGGCTTATCAGGCGCAGATCGACGCGCGCCAGAACAGCAATATGCAGTTCCTGACTGTGATATCCACGATCTTCTTCCCGCTGACCCTCATCACCGGATGGTTCGGGATGAACTTCCAGAACATGCCGGGACTCAAAGACGGCTATCCCTGGGTGGTGGCGCTCAGCGTCGTTGTCATCGTGGGATGTATCATCATATTTAAAAAGAAACATATCATCTAAACAGAATCTGAACATAATACAGCGCAATATTATCACCTTCTTAATGAAAATTGTCTTATGATAAAGACAAGAAAAGAAGGTGATTTTTATGTTGAGAGATTTTTTATTACTTATTATCGTGGCAGGAGGATTCCTGTACGGTTTGAAGCTCATGGGCATGCTTGACGACTTTCTGGCGCAGCAGCATGACGGGAAAAAACAAAAGGAAGACAAGTCAAAAGAGTATGCTGTCATATTCGGCAGCAGGGAAGAACCGGAGCTGAAACAGTGGTTTGAGTCAGCGGGATTCGAGGTACTCTTTATCGAGGAGATCCAGATGCAGAAGGAATGGAAGGATGTCCGGTATGTGGTGGCACTGGGCGAGTCGGATGTAGATAATCTTTCTCTTTGCAGCTTGTTCCGAAAGACCTGCCCAAAGGCAGAACTCTACAGTATCTGTAATGAGCAGGCCGTGAGAAAACTGTACAGACAGGCAGGGGCGATCTCCTTTTTCAGCAGAGAGGACCTGATGCAGCGGATGGAACTGGTCACACTGGGGCATGAGGCGGGGGCGGCATGATGAAAAAATGGATTCGTCGTCTGACACAGACGCAGATGATCGTGATCGGGTTCTGCCTGGTCATACTTACGGGAACGCTGCTCCTGATGCTTCCGGTCTCTACCAGGGAAGGCGTCGTGACATCGCCGGTGGACGCACTGTTCACGACGGTGTCCGCTTCCTGTGTGACAGGACTCATCATCGCAGATACATATCAGTACTGGTCCACGTTCGGGCAAATCGTGATCATATGCCTGATCCAGATCGGAGGACTGGGATTTATGACCATCGGCGTCTTCTTTGCCATGGTCCTGAGAAAAAAGATCGGTCTCTGGGTGAGAGGGACGCTCCAGGAGAGCGTAAACTTCATGCAGACCGGCGGGATCGTACGGCTGGCGAAGAAGATCATCATCGGAACCGCCATATTTGAGGGGACAGGCGCCCTGATCCTGTCAATCCATTTCAGCCGGACGATGGAGCCGGTTCAGGCGGTCTATTACGGGATCTTCCACTCCATATCCGCGTTCTGCAACGCGGGATTCGACCTGATGGGAAAGGACGGGGAGTATGTCTCCCTTACGGGATATTCCGGAGACTGGGTGGTCAACCTTGTGATCATGCTGCTGATCATCATCGGCGGTATCGGATTTTTCATCTGGAATGACCTGTCCGAACACAAACTGCATTTCTGGCGCTGGCGGCTGCATACGAAGATCACGATCCTGATGACGCTGATCCTGATCTTCGGGGGCGCGGCTGTTTTATTTGTCCTTGAATATGATAATACGCTGGTGGGAAGACCGCTGGACGAACAGATCCTCTGTTCCCTGTTCGGATCCGTGACGGCGAGAACGGCCGGATTTAACACAGTGGACACGGCGGCGCTGACGGACAGCAGCAAGCTGTTCACTTCCCTGCTCATGTTTATCGGAGGAAGCCCCGGCTCTACGGCGGGAGGTATCAAGACGACAACGTTTGTGGTGCTCATCGCATCTGTCTATTCCGGACTCTTTGACAAAAAAGAGTGCAGCATGTTTGGGCGGAGGCTTAGTCCGGACGCGATCCACAAGGCGAGCACAGTGCTCTGCACAAACCTGATGCTCTGCGTGGCGGCAGTGCTGGTCATCGTTACAGCCACATCCCTGGATGTGACAGACGTGATATTTGAGGTGGCGTCCGCGATGGGCACCGTAGGGATGTCGGCAGGGATCACAAGGGATCTGGATACCATATCAAAACTTGTCCTGATCTTCCTCATGTTCTGCGGAAGGGTCGGAAGCATGACGTTTGCCCTCTCGCTGAAGGGACATAAAGTGGAACCGCCGGTGAAGCTTCCGGAAGAGCAGGTAATGATCGGATAATGACCGGATATGACAGGATGAAGACAGGAGGAGAAAAATGAAATCAGTTTTGATCATAGGAATGGGACGGCTCGGACATCATCTGTGCACCAATATGGCGGAAATGGGAAACGAGGTCATGATCGTCGACAAAAATGAGGAGTCAATGCAGGACCTGCTTCCCGTGGCAGTGATGGCAAAGGTCGGGGACTGCATGAAAGAAGACGTTTTAAGGAGTCTGGGAGTGGGAAATTTTGATATCTGTTTTGTGTGTATCGGTTCCGATTTCCAGAGCAGCCTGGAAATCACCAGCCTTCTCAAGGAACTGGGAGCGAAATATGTTGTCAGCAAGGCTAACCGGGACGTACAGGCAAAGTTCCTTCTGCGCAACGGAGCGGACGAGGTGATCTACCCGGAGCGGGATGTGGCGGAGCGGTTTGCCGTGAAATACGGGAGCAACAAGGTGTTTGATTACATCGAGATGGCAGAAGGATATTCGATCCTTGAGATCCCGCCGATGCGGGGATGGGTCGGAAAGAGCATCGGACAGTTGGCGATCCGCTCCCGGTACCATGTGAGTATCCTCGGGATCAAGGTGAACGGTCATCTCCAGTTTCTGCCTCACCCGGAGCGGGTGCTGGAACAGGAGGATCACCTGATGATCGTGGGGATGAAAAAAGACATAGAGCGTATCTTGGCAAGTATTGATTAAGATGCTAAGATGGGGTGTGACAGGAGTGCCGGCGCAGTATGATACTGTGCCGGCGCCGGTATGTGATCATGGGACAGGAGATGAAGAGTGTTATGAAAAAAATCGGCGTTCTGGTCAGAAAAACAGAGTGGAAGGAACGGTTTGCAGATATCCTGTATACACTTTTTATCGTCGCCGCGGCAAGCCTGGTCTGTCTGCTCCTGAACCAGGCGGGGGTTATGAAAGAAAACGTGCTGATGGTATTCCTGATCGGAGTCCTTCTGATCGGCGCCTTTACATCAGGCTACGAGTACGGCATCATCGGGGCGGTGGTCAGCGTTCTGCTGTTCAATTACTTTTTTACGATCCCTGTCCACACGTTTGCGATCATGAATCCGGACGATGTGGTACTGATGGCACTGTTCCTTGCTGTTTCCTTCATCTCGTCGGGGATGACCGCCAGGTTCCGGAAACAGGCGGCGATCGCGGAGGAGAATGAGAGAGCGGCGCGGCGTATGTCCGAGATGTCGGAAAAGTTTATCAATGTCACCGGAAAAGACCATATCATCGAACTGGGGATCCGGTATATCCGGGAGAATACGGGATACAGGGCATCTGTGGAGATCTATGGGGATAAGAACGGACAGGAAGAGGATGAAACCGGGTATGTCATCTTTCCCATAGGAGGCATCCTGCAGAAGATCGGGGAACTGAAAGTGTTTACGGACGACAACGGACTTGGACCTGAACAGGAGATCTTTATCCGGGCTGCGGCGGGACAGATCGGGATCGCGCTGGACCGGGAACTGATCTATTCCGAACAGGAAAAGACCCGGCTTGAGGTGGAACGGGAGCACTTAAAGAGCAGCATGCTGCGCAGCATCTCTCATGACTTTCGTACGCCGCTGACCGGGATCATCGGCGACTGCGACATGATTCTGGCAAGCCGGGATGCGGATGAGGAGGAGAAAGAGAGCCTTGTAAAGGATATCCGGGAGCAGAGCATGTGGCTTACAAGGACGATGGAGAATATCCTGAGCATGACAAAGCTGGAGGGCGGTACGGACTTTATCGACCGAAGACAGGAAGTCCTGGAGGACCTCGTCTATGAGGCGGAGAGGCATATCACAGGGCTTCGGGAACACCGGAGATTTCAGAACTCCGTGCCGGAGGAAGTCCTAACGGCGGAGGTGGATGGAAGGCTGATTATACAGGTGCTCGTAAATCTTCTGGATAATGCCATGAAAAATACAGAGGAAGGCGGTACGATCCGTCTGAGCCTTTCTTTTCAGGACAATAAAGCGTACTTTGTCGTGGAAGACAACGGGAAGGGGATCCAGCCCGGGATGGAGAGGCAGATCTTCGGGGAGTTTGTCTCTGTGAGTGAAAAAAGTCCGGACCAGAAACGGGGGATCGGGCTGGGACTTGCGATATGCAAAGAAGTGGTGGAAGCCCACGGAGGAAAGATCTGGGCGGAAAACAGACTGGAAGGAGGTGCCCGCTTTACATTCTGGCTGAATGCGGAAGCGGCGGGCTGACAGAATCATGGAAAATAAAAAGATGATCCTGATCGTGGAGGACGACAAATATATCATACATTTTCTGTCAATGAGTTTTAAGGAAGAAGCCTACGCGTTTCAGGTGGCAGGGACAGTGAAAGAGGCGGTGAGCCTGTTCTATGCAAACCGTCCGGATCTTGTGATCCTGGACCTGGGACTTCCGGACGGTGACGGAATGGAAGTGATACGCAGTATCCGGGAGATCGCGGACACACCGGTGATCGTTGTCTCTGCGAGGCAGGAGGAAGAGGAAAAGATCCATGCCCTGGATGCCGGGGCGGATGACTATGTGACAAAGCCGTTCTATATGGGAGAACTTCTGGCGCGGATCCGGGCGGCGCTTCGGAAGGCGGAGATCTATCCCCAGGAGAAAGAATCCTGCTTTGAGCAGGGGGATCTGCTGGTGGATTATGAAAAACGGAGAGTAGAGGTGGGCGGAACGGAAGTCCATCTGACACCCATCGAATATAAGATATTAAATCTGCTCATCGCAAACCGGGGCAAAGTGCTGACACACCACTATATCCTGAAAGAGATCTGGGGATATGCAGAGGGAGTGGAAGCGGGGACGCTCCGCGTGTTCATGGCGACACTACGCAGAAAGATCGAGAAAAACCCTTCCGACCCCCAGCATATCATCACGGAGGTCGGAGTGGGGTATCGGTTTAAATAAAAAGAGAAGCTGTTTTCATCCGCGGAGGGAATCCAGGATGTCGGGGATATTCCGCGACCGGGCGAAGAGCTGATACTCCGGCTCATGGATGTCCCCCAGGTAGTGGGCGTCCGAGCAGCAGACCACATTGCATTTCTCAAAGTAGGGATGCTCCCGACGCAGCCGGTGGAGATTTTTAAAGTCATGGAACTCCGCGCAGGTGAAGGTGCTCTCCGGCGGGACAAAGCCCAGGTTGGAGATCACGCTGTTGGAAGATTTGTCTACATGTGCCGGGTACGCGATTCCGCCAAAACTCTCCGCCAGGGAGAAGGCTTCGTCAAAGGAGATGGTGGTCGCATTGATCAGGAGATGTTCTTTGATTCCGACGACTTCGTCCTGTTCGTCCATGATCTGCTGCTTTCCGAAGATGTCCTCCCGGTTCGGGACAGGGAGGAGACGTCCGTATACGAGACGGTCAAACTCCATCGCCGCGTCCAGGGCGGGGAACAGGCAGATGACGTGGACCTCTTCTGCTGTGGTCAGTTCCATGCCGGGGATCACGGTGACACCGTAGTTTTTTCCGTGATACATGGCAGCAGGACAGTTGGCACAGGAATTGTGGTCTGTCAGGGCAATCACATCCAGTTCTTTTACTGCAGCCATTCCAACCAGATTTGCCGGTGTCATATCGTCATTCCCGCATGGGGAGAGGCAGGAATGAATATGCAGGTCATAGAAAAGGGGAATCATAGGTCACCCGCCTGATAGACTGCAAGCGCCGCGTCAAAGACCGGAAGATCTGTGGAGAGGACGGCGATCCCCTCCGCCCCGGCTTTTTTTAGTGTCCCGTCATCCAGAGACACGCCTTCCGCGAGAACGATACATGCCGTGTCAGTCAGGGAAGCTACGGCGAGGGTGTTCCGGTTCCCCATCACAGTCACCCAGACGCCGTCCGCAGGAGCTTTACCCATGGCGATGCTCAGAAGGTCGCAGCAGAAGATCCTGGAGATTTCACGGCCCGGATCTCCCTTTACGAGAGTCCGAAATCCAGGCAGTTTCAAAACAGTCTCTAATTTCATGACGCAGGTTCCTCCTTTCCGGCAGTTTCGGGCACGCCGAAAGAGGCGAGCTCAGTGGTCAGTTCTTTAATGTATCTGTGGAGCAGTCTGTCCTCCTCTTCAGAAAGGGAGGTCCCCGAACCGGAAGAGTCTGTCAGATGTCCGATCTTCCGGGACAGGTCCGCGATGTTTGCGCGGAGCACATAGATGCAGTCGTTCTCCGTGGCGTCACCCCGCACGATATCCTCCGCCAGTGTCTGGCAGGTAGGCGCTCCGCATGAGCCGCAGTCCAGTCCGGGGAATCTTGCCGTCAGTTCTTCTACTTTCCCCATCATCTGAAGGCTTTCCCTGAACGTATTGCCGAGGCGGAATACAGGCTCATACTCTACGTTGTCCGCCCAGTAGATGTTTGTAAGTTCCGGGGTGTCTGCCAGATGATTCTTGGAAACAGGCTGATAGCGGACCAGCCTTTTCGTTTTTGCCGCGGCGATATAAGCGTTTTCAACAGTGAGGGTCCCGCCCACACATCCTCCGCTGCAGGCGTTCAGCTCCACGAAAGTCAGACCGTGAAGCTTTTCATCCTCCAGCTCTTCCAGTACCTGAAGGATGTTGACGATCCCGTCCGCGGCGAGATAGTTATCCACCAGAAGTCCGCCGGCCTCCCCGCCGGCATTGCTCCAGCCGATGCCGATCCGTCCGGAAGCAGAGAGAGGCTTGAGCTGAGACTCATCGTGCTTCATATGGGGCAGAAGGAGAGGGTAGACGTCCTTGATGGCTACCACATTGTCGATGCTGCTCTTTTCGATTCCCAGAGGAGCCTTGGCATAGGAAACCTTTGAGGGGCAGGGAGAGATAAAAATGATCCCGATCTCCTCCGGTTTCAGCCCGGTCTTCTTCAGGGCACGGGCACGCGCAATCTCCGCAGCCACTTCCACAGGCGCCTTGATGGGAAGAAGACGGGCCACCAGGGAAGGAAATTTCACCCGGATCAGCCTCACGACGGAAGGACAGGCGGAACTGATAAACGGGGCATCTTCCGCATGCGTTTTAATGTATTCTCTTGTAGCCTCCGAGACAAGTTCCGCCGCTGCGCTGACCTCATAGACATCGTCGAATCCGAGTTTCAGCAGCGCGTTCAGCACGATGTCCGCGTTTGTCAGATTATTGTACTGGGCGTAGAGGGAAGGCGCCGGCAGAGCCACGGTATATTTGAAATTGTTGATGACAGAAAGAGGATCATAGACCGGGATCTTTGCATGATGAGGACAGTAGGAAATGCATCTGCCGCAGTCGATACAGAACCTGTCTATGATATGAGCCTTTCCATTATGTACCCGGATTGCCTGAGTGGGGCAGTGCTTGATACAGTTGATGCAGCCCCGGCAGGCAGACTCCTTCAGCCTGACCGAACGTATGAATTTATTCGTGTTCATAGGATATGCCGCCGCCTCCTTTCTTTGAAAGTCAGATATATACCTTCATGGTGATCGTGGTCCCTCTCCCCACTGTGGTGTCGATCTGCATTTCATCCGTATATTTTTTCATATTCGGGAGTCCCATGCCGGCTCCGAAGCCCAGAGAGCGAACCTCTGCCCGTGCGGTGGAGTACCCCTCCTGCATGGCCTTTTCCACGTCGGGGATGCCCGGACCGGTGTCAGAAAGGACCATGGTGATCTCCGTGTCGGAGACAGTGACCGTGATCTTCCCGCCGTCCGCGTGGATGACCATATTGATCTCGCCTTCATACATTGCGATGGCGACTTTCCGGATCACATCGCTGTCAAGGCCGAGCTGCTTCAGCTTGTTTTTCATTGAACTGCTGGCCTCACCTGCCCTGGTGAAATCATCTCCGTCTATTTCATATCGGAATGTCAGAGCCTGGCTCATCTAAGCACCTCCTCTTAATCCGTGCTCATACAGAATGCCGCAGGCAGTGAACATATAGTGCTCGGTCGCGAGGATGGAGATCCCTTTGCCCACCGCAAGCGCAAGCATGTTCTCATCCGGCATTTTTCCACGTACAAAGATGATACAGACGATGTCCAGCATCTCGGCGGTGCGCACGACCTGAGGATTGCAAAGTCCGGTGATGAGTACGGAACATCTGGAACCGTATGCGAGCACGTCGCTCATCATGTCGGCGGAAAAAACAAACTCTACGTCCAGATCCGCCATCTCCTCGCCGTATAGGAACCTGGCGTCAAGGACTTCCTGCATTTCTCTGATGGTCATAATTCCTCCTGATAAAAGAAAATCCAGAATCTGTTTTTTGTTACAAAAAGTTATATTCAGTATATCAGCCGTATGTGCAAAAAGCAATAAAAGAGTCTGACAAAATATGCGTTATGAGTTAAATATACACAAAAAATTAATATTATAACAGTAGAAGTTTGTAATCTTGTATGATATCATATACAAAATGACGACAGTTCAATCATGCAGCGCCAGATCCGTGGCGCATGGCTGAGCGAAAGCGAACAGAAACGGAGGTTGAAGAATGGCTGATAAGAAAGCGGCTGTTCCATTCGCGGGGACGAAGGAACAGGAGGAGGCGCTGAAGAAGGCGATCGATGAACTTAAGGGCGAGAAGGGGGCTCTTATGCCGATCCTGCAGAAGGCTCAGGATATATATGGTTACCTTCCAAGGGAAGTGCAGAAGATGATCTCGGATGAGACCGGTATCCCGATGGAAAAGATCTACGGAGTGGCAACTTTTTACTCCCAGTTCACGCTGAATCCGAAGGGAAGATACCGGATCTCTGTCTGTCTGGGTACGGCATGTTATGTGAAAGGGTCCGGAGATATCTACAATGCCCTGATGGAAAAGCTGGGGATCGTGGGAGGCGAGTGCACGCCGGATGGAAAGTTTTCTCTGGATGCGTGCCGGTGTGTCGGCGCCTGCGGACTGGCGCCGGTCATGATGATCAACGAGGAAGTCTACGGGCGCCTGACCGTGGACGACCTGGACGGCATCCTGGCAAAGTACGAGTAGGCCGATGATGCCGGAGATCGCTCTGAATATTCTGGATATTGCGGAAAACTCTGTGCGGGCGGACGCTTCCCTGATCGGGATCACGGTTTCTGTGCAGCCGGAAGAAGATACGCTCACCGTCAGTATAAAGGACGACGGATGCGGCATGACGCCGGAGGAGGCAGGAAAAGTGCTGGATCCCTTCTTTACAACGAGGACGACGAGAAAAGTGGGGCTTGGGGTCCCTTTTTTCAAGCAGGCGGCAGAGAGCGCGGGAGGCAGTTTTCAGATCGATTCAGAGATAGGGAAAGGAACTGAAGTAACGGCGGTGTTCCGGCTGTCCCATATCGACAGGATGCCGCTGGGAGATATCAGCTCTGTCATCCATACGCTGATCGTGTTCAACGAACCGGTCGATTTCAGATATACATACAGGTACGGAGAAAAAAGCTTTGTGCTGGATACCAGGGAAATGAGGGAGATACTCGGAACGGAGATCTCATTCAGAGAACCTGAGGTATCGGCGTTTATCCGGGAATACCTGGAGACAGGGAAAGAAGAGACGGATGGGGGAACTGAGATATAGTAAGAATGGAGGTAATATATGAAATCATTGGAAGAACTGCGTGCCATCAGGGCAAAAATGCAGGGAAAGGTGGGCGTGCGCGCGGAGAATGAGAACCAGATCCGGGTCGTCGTGGGAATGGCGACCTGCGGGATCGCCAGCGGGGCGCGGCCAGTCCTTACTGCTCTTTCTGACGCGGTACAGGAGCAGAACCTGTCGGAGAAGATCTGTGTGACACAGACCGGTTGCATCGGACTGTGCCAGTATGAACCCATCGTGGAAGTAATGGAACCGGGGAAAGAGAAGGTGACGTATGTAAAGATGACGCCCGAGAAAGCACTGGAGGTGCTTCGCATGCACCTGCTGGGAGGTCAGGTGGTCACAAAATACACGCTGAGCGCTGTTCAGGACGGACTGAAATAGAAAAGGAGGGAAAGCTATGTATCGTTCACATGTACTTGTCTGCGGCGGTACCGGATGTACCTCCTCGGGCAGCCAGAGGATCATAGACCGGCTGGAAAAAGAGATCGCGGCGAATGGCCTGGCTGAGGAAGTCGGCGTAGTGAAGACAGGGTGTTTCGGACTGTGTGCTCTGGGTCCCATTATGATCGTCTATCCGGAGGGAACGTTTTATTCCATGGTCCAGGAGGATGACATTCCGGAGATCGTGTCCGAGCACCTGCTCAAGGGAAGGGTCGTCCGCCGTCTCCTCTATGATGAGACCACAAAGACAGAGAAGATCATCCCTCTCAATGAGACGAATTTTTACAAAAAGCAGCACAGGGTAGCGCTCCGCAACTGTGGCGTCATCAACCCGGAAGAAATCGAAGAATACATAGGGACCGGTGGATATGAGGCTCTTGGTATCGTCCTGACGGAGAAAAAGCCGGAGGATGTGATCCAGATCCTTCTGGACAGCGGCCTGAGGGGAAGGGGCGGCGCAGGATTCCCGACAGGACTGAAATGGAAGTTCGCGGCGGCAAATGAGGCGGATCAGAAATATGTCTGCTGCAACGCAGACGAGGGAGATCCGGGGGCATTCATGGACCGTTCCATCCTGGAGGGGGATCCCCATGCAGTGCTGGAGGCCATGGCTATCGCGGGTTACGCCATCGGTGCTTCCCAGGGATATATCTATGTCCGCGCCGAGTATCCCATCGCGGTAAAACGTCTCGAGATCGCGATCGCGCAGGCAAGGGAGTACGGCCTTCTCGGGGAAAATATATTTGACTCCGGATTTGATTTTGACATTGAACTGAGGCTGGGCGCAGGCGCGTTCGTCTGCGGCGAGGAGACGGCTCTTATGACGTCCATCGAGGGAAACAGAGGCGAGCCCAGGCCCCGTCCGCCCTACCCGGCGCTGAAAGGGCTGTTCCAGAAACCGACGATCCTGAACAACGTGGAGACCTATGCAAATATTCCTCAGATCATCGTGAACGGGCCCGAGTGGTTCGCCTCCATGGGAACCGAGAAGTCCAAGGGGACCAAGGTGTTCGCCCTGGGCGGAAAGATCCACAACACCGGTCTTGTGGAGATCCCCATGGGAACGACCCTGCGGGAGATCGTGGAGGAGATCGGAGGCGGCGTGCCGAACGGAAAGAAGTTCAAGGCGGCCCAGACCGGGGGACCCTCCGGAGGATGTATCCCGGCGGAGCATTTTGACGTCCCCATTGATTATGACAATCTGATCGCCATCGGCTCCATGATGGGGTCCGGCGGGCTGATCATCATGGATGAGGACACCTGCATGGTGGACATCGCCAAGTTTTTCCTGGAATTTACTGTGGATGAATCCTGCGGCAAATGTACGCCCTGCCGGATCGGGACCAGGCGGATGCTGGAGATCCTGGAGAAGATCACTAAGGGACAGGCGACTATGGAAGATCTGGATAAACTGGAGGAACTCTGTTACCATCTGAAAGAAAATTCCCTGTGCGCTCTGGGACAGACGGCGCCCAACCCGGTGCTTTCCACCCTGCGCTATTTCCGGGATGAATATATCGCGCATATCGTGGATAAGAAATGTCCGGCAGGCGTCTGCAAGGATCTTGTCCAGTACCGGATCGATCCGGATAAATGTAAGGGATGTACGCTCTGCGCAAGGACCTGTCCTGCGGATGCAATCATCGGCAAGGTGAGAGAGATCCATATGATCAATCCGGAGAAATGTCTGAAGTGCGGCGCATGTATGGAAAAATGCCGCTTCGGCGCGATCTACAAAGAATAGGAGGGCGTAAGAAGTATGGAAAATGTGAATTTAAAGATCAACGGTCTGAACGTCACCGCGCCTGCCGGCTCCACGATCCTGGAAGCGGCCCACGGAGCGGGGATCCATATTCCTACGCTGTGCTGGCTGAAAGAGATCAATGAGATCGGCGCGTGCCGTATGTGCGTGGTAGAGGTAAAAGGGGCGAAGGGGCTTGTGGCCGCCTGTGTCTATCCGGTGGCGGAAGGCATGGAAGTAAGGACGAATACAAAGCGGCTCCTGGATGCAAGGAAAAGGACTCTTGAGCTTCTCCTGTCAACTCATGACAAGAAATGCCTGTCCTGTGTCAGGAGCGGACACTGCGAGCTCCAGGAACTGTGTCAGGAACTGGGTGTGGAGGACGAGGATCATTTCGCCGGGGAGAGAAATCACTATGAGCCGGACACCAGCGCGGTACATATGATCCGTGACAATAATAAATGCATCCTCTGCCGCAGGTGTTCCGCAGTGTGCGAAAAAGTACAGTCCGTGGGCGTGATCGGACCGAATAACCGTGGGTTTGCCACATTCATCGGATCGGCATTTGAAATGGGACTGGGAGATACCAGTTGTGTGGGCTGCGGTCAGTGTATTGCCGCCTGTCCTACGGGAGCGCTCTATGAAAAAGATAATACGGACGACGTCCTTGCGGCGATCGCGGATGAGTCGAAACATGTGGTGGTACAGACGGCGCCCGCGGTCCGTGCGGCGCTGGGAGAAGAGTTCGGATATCCCATGGGCACCGATGTGGAAGGAAAGATGGCCGCGGCGCTCCGGAGGATCGGATTCGACAAGGTGTTTGATACGGATTTCAGCGCGGACCTGACCATTATGGAAGAGGCACATGAATTTCTTGACCGGGTACAGAATGGCGGAGTCCTGCCCATGATGACGTCCTGCTCTCCGGGATGGATCAAATACTGTGAACATTATTACCCGGATCAGCTTGCCCACCTCTCAAGCTGTAAATCTCCCCAGCAGATGTTCGGGGCGATCACCAAGACCTACTATGCGGAGAAGATGGGGATCCCGCCGGAGGATATTGTCTGCGTCAGCGTCATGCCCTGCACAGCGAAGAAGTTCGAACTCCAGCGGGATGATCAGTATGCGGCAGGAGTGCCGGATGTGGATATCTCTATCACTACAAGAGAACTGGCAAGGCTGATCCGCAAGGTGGGGATCAATTTCCGCAGTCTTCCCGACGAGGGATTTGACGATCCGCTGGGAGAGTCCACGGGAGCCGGTGTGATCTTTGGAGCAACCGGAGGAGTTATGGAGGCGGCTCTGCGGACCGCAGTGGAAAAACTGACGGGAAAAGAACTGGAGAAACCGGAATTTACGGAAGTGAGAGGCACGGACGGGATCAAGGAAGCAACTTATAATGTGGCGGGGATGGATATGAAAGTTGCGGTAGCATCAGGCCTTGGCAACGCGAAGATCATCATGGATAAAGTCCGCGCCGGCGAGGCGGATTATCACTTTATCGAGATCATGTGCTGTCCGGGCGGCTGCGTCAACGGCGGAGGCCAGCCCCGGGTGCATGCGGATGTGAGGAATTTTGAAGATGTGAAGGCAATCCGGGCGAAAGCGCTGTACGATAACGATGCGGCAAAGACGATCCGGAAGTCCCATGAGAACCCGGCGATCAGAAAGGTATATGAAGAGTATCTGGGAGAGCCGGGCAGCGAGCGGGCGCATCAGATCCTGCATACCACGTATGTGAAGAGGACGATCAACTGATTTGAAATTGGCGGGAGGGAGCAGACGGCGTACGCCGGGGAGGTGTATTGCCTTCAGACCCGCTTCCGCTTGGAGAACGGCGCAGCGGTACATAAGAGCGCAAAAGACGCGCTCTAAGTACCGGCGCCGTTCTACAGTCTTCAGGCAACACACCTCCCCGGCGGATGCTTTGCTTCACTTGCGGATTTAAATCTACTCCGTCACTTTCACCCTTGGATAGGAGTTGGTCATTCCTCCGTACATATCGAAGAAGGACAGGTATGCATTGTCGGTGCAGTCGTCGTCTACCACCCATGCAAAGGTGCATTCCAGAGTCTCTCCGGCGCCAATCTCGGCAAACCGTACATGTTTCTTCTGGTTATCCGTGTACTGCTGGACGCTCTGATAGAGGGGCTCGCCGTCCACACTCAGAGCCTGATATGCAGCGGTTGCGGACTGTATGTCGAATCTTGTATAGTTTCCATCCTCATCTTTGCGGAGATACTCAAGCATGGGGGTGATATATTCCTCGGTGGAAGAATCTCCGGTATTTGTGATCTCTACCGTCGCGACGATGAATTTTGAGTCGGCGGTCTCCAGATTATCCTTGCTGAGGCTGCCGCTGGCGGGCGAATACCGTTCATGAGACTTCAGTGTGCCGTCCTCGTTCAGGAGCGGGGCAACGGTGCCGTCATAATCCGGTACATAATTCTCCTTCGGGAACTGGTCCAGAGGAAGGGAATCGGCAAGTTTGACGTCAGTTACTTTGAATTCTGTCTTATTGTCTTTATCCTGCAGATCTGTGATCACATCACCTACATTGTAGAAGAGAGAACTGTCATAGGCCGAGTCAAAATCTGCCGTCTGCTCGTCTTTGATCTTCGCAATCTCTTCATCGGTGGCATAGGGGACCGTTTCATCTGACACCTGGATATCGAGCCCTTCTGCAACTTTCAGTGCCTCATCGTCAGCGAGATCAGTGCCGTTCAGAAAGACCTGGATCATATAGCCGTACTCTTCGTTGGTGAGAATGACATCCTGACGTATTGTATCATCATCAGTATGGATACTGTCGGAAGAGAACAGATCCACATTCATTCCTCCGATCTCTACAGTCTTGATGTAGTCGCCTTTGTCTATCGGTGAGGATGTGCCGCCGTCAGTCTGTGACATCAGATAGAGGTCGGCTGCGTTGCGGGTAATGATGCTCATGTTTCCGTCAGTATCATTGTTATGCCACTGCCCCTCATATGGTCCCTCTTCCTGGTACTTATATCCTTCCGGAACGTAAGTGGGGGTCGATGTGACTATATGAGCCTCTTTTGTCTCAGGATCTACAGAGATATTGTAGGCGAGCGTACCGTCCTTCTCAGTGAGGTCAACTTTCAGCAACTGGTTTACCGCGAATGCGGTGATGCCAAGTCCTGCAGTCAGGGCAGCGGCCGCTGCGATGGTGACCCATACCTTTTTCTTTTTCATCCGGACCGGGCGCGTTTTCTTAGAAGTGCTGCCTTTGTCATGCTCTTCCGGGGCGGCTGCGGTCAGTCCCAGTCTGTCATAGGTTTCTTTTATCTTTTCATCCACAGATGCAGGGATGACAGCGTCGTTTTTCAGGATCTGTTCCATTTCTTCCTGTGAAAATTCTTTTTTCAAAATGATTCCTCCTTTCGGATCATGGCCTTGTATCATAACATCTGTTTCGGGCAACATACTGTATCAGGTCGCCGCGCTCTGTGCGGACCAGATCTCCCGGAATTTTTTCCGTCCCCGGGTCAGACGGGTCTTTACCGTATTTTCTTCCATGTCGAGAAGCTGTGCGATCTCGCTGATCTTGAAGCCTTCTCCATAATAGAGAAGAAGGACCGTGCGGTATTTTTCGTCGAGAGAGCGCATCAGTTCCTCGAATTCACAGTTTTTCAGTTCCATACAGATCTCTCCCTGCTCCGGGAATTCCGCTGTCGGGTGTTCCCGCCTGTTTTTGCGGATGATATCGATGCATTTATTGATCGTGATGCGGATCAGCCAGGTCCGGAAGTATTCCGGATTTACCAGATGCGGTATGGACCGGTAACAGGCCTCGATCGTATCCTGAAGCGCATCCGCGATATCTTCCTCGTTCTGAAAATAACTCCGGGCCACTTTGTACATGCTCTGCTTGTTCCGTTCGATCAGTTCGATGAATGCCTGGGCATCCCCTTTCTGGGCTTTGATGACAAGGTATTTCAGAGAGATCCCCTCCTTCCTCTTTGAGAGTTCCATTATAGCATTTCCTACTCCTTTCCGGCGGATCTGTGCTGCAGCGCTTTGTACCGTTGTTTAACGGTTACATCTATTAGACAATGCCGGGAGGGCAAAAGGTTTCATCAGATAGGAATAAAATTCACAGTGACGGTCAGGGGACCGGGGTTTTACTGGATATTCCCACAGGGCTCTGGTAAAATGGTGCTAACAGAAAAAACGTGCGTAAAACGTCCGGTAGAAGCCGGAATTGCAAGGAGGATATGTAAGATGAGAGTCATTGACTTTAAGGACGCAAAATGCCGCCATTGTTACAAATGTGTCCGTCACTGTGCGGTGAAGGCAATCTCTGTGCGGGACGAGCAGGCGCGCATCATGGTGGATCACTGCATCAACTGCGGAAGATGCCTGGAGGTCTGTCCCCAGAACGCAAAGACGTTTGCCAGTGACCTGGACCGGGTGAAAGGATACCTGCGCCGGGGATGCCGAACCGTGATCTCCATCGCACCGTCCTATGCGGGGGTGCTGGAGTTTGACAGGCCGGGGCAGGTGGTTGACGCGTTGCAGAGACTTGGATTTGCGGAGGTCAGGGAGACGGCGGAGGGCGCGGCTCTGGTGACGAACGAGTATAAGAAACTGGTTCGGGAAGGGAAGATGCCGAATATCATCACCACATGCTGCCCCAGCGTGAATGATCTGATCGAGAAATACTATCCCCACTGTGCAAATCTGATGGCTCCGGTGGTATCCCCCATGATCGCGCATGGACGCTATATAAAGAAGATTTACGGACCGGACGCGAAAGTGGTCTTTCTGGGCCCCTGCATTGCCAAGAAACAGGAGGCGGAAGGGGATGACCGGGTGACGGGAGCGGTGGATGCCATACTGACATTTGAAGAACTTGCGCTGTGGCTGAAAGAAGAGGGAATCGATCTTCGTTCCTGTGAGGAGAAACCTATGGGGAATCCGGATCCCAGGATCAACCGGCTCTACCCGGTCAGCGGAGGCGTGATCCAGTCTGTCATCACAGAGGAAGAAGCGGACGGATATCACAAGGTGTTCGTGGACGGCCTGGAGAACTGTATGGAGATGCTGGAATGTCTAAGGAGAGGCGAGCTGGACCACTGCTTTATCGAGGCAAATGTCTGCGAGGGCGGCTGTGCGAAAGGCCCTGCTTCCGCACACTGGAATACGTCCTATGTGAAGACAAAGGTAAAGATCGAGAACGGGGTCTCCTACAAAGCAGCCCGGGACCTGCCGGATATGGGTACAGAAGAGCTCGCGAAGAAATTTGGAAACCGGGGGCTGGATGACCGGATGCCCACCGAGGAACAGATCCGAAGGATCCTGATGTCCACGGGAAAATATTCAAAAGAGGATGAACTGAACTGCGGCGCCTGCGGGTACTCTACCTGCCGGGAGAAGGCCGTGGCTGTGTTCCGGGGAAAGGCGGAAGTGACCATGTGCATGCCTTATGCATTGACCCGGGCAGAGTCCATGTCCAATGTTGTCATGGACATGACGCCGAACATGATCTTTATCATCGGAAATGACATGCGGATCCTGGATTGTAACAAAAAGGGACAGGAACTGCTTGGCGTGGGACACGATGAGGCGGTGCAGAGATATATTTTCGAGTTCATCGAGGAAGAGGATATCGAGACCGCTCTCCTCACAAGAGAACCGGTATTCCACAAGAAGATCCGTCTGGATCAGGGAAGGATCGTTGCGGAGGAGACCATTGTCTATATCGCGGATCTGGATGCCGTGCTTGTCCTGTTTCAGGATGTGACCCGGGAGGAGAAGATAAAGGAGCAGCACTACAATCTGAAAGTGGAAACCGTAGAGATGGCACAGAAGGTCATTGAAAAACAGATGATGGTGGCACAGGAGATCGCCGGGCTTCTCGGTGAGACCACGGCGGAGACAAAGGTGACGTTGACAAAGCTGCGGGATTCCATCCTGAATGAGGAAGAGTGAGGAGGGCAGGATATGAGTTTCAGTATCGATGTGTCCTGGAAAAGCCTGAACAAACAGGGAGAGGAACTCTGCGGCGATAAGGTGGAGGTGCTCAGGACCGAAGATTCGGATATTGTGATCCTTGCGGACGGTATGGGGAGCGGGGTGAAGGCGAATATCCTTGCCACTCTGACGTCCAAGATCCTGGGAACCATGCTCCGGGAAGGCGCATCCATCGAGTCCTGCGTGGAGACCGTGGCAAAGACACTTCCGATCTGCAAGGTCCGCAAGGTCGCCTACGCCGCCTTCAGTATCCTTCAGATTTTTCATAGCGGCGAGGCGTATCTGGCGGAGTTCGACAATCCCTCCTGTGTGTTTATCCGTGACGGAAAGATTGTGAAATATCCATATGAGGTACGGGAAATCGAGGGGAAAAAAGTCCATGAATCCAGGTTCCAGGTGAAAAAGAACGACTGTTTTACTCTGATGAGCGACGGGGTGATCTATGCAGGAGCAGGTTCCATCCTGAATCTTCAGGGCTGGACCTGGGAGGCGATGTCCGAGTATACACTGAAATGTACGAAGAAAACCTTGTCGGCATCCCGTCTTGCGGTGATGCTCTGCCAGGCGTGCGATGAGCTGTATGAGGAGAAGCCCGAGGATGATACCACCGTGGCGGTGGCGAGAGTGATCGAGCGCCGGGTGGTCAGCATCTTCACCGGACCTCCCGCAAAGAAAGCGGATGATGAGAGAATCATATATGATTTCATGCATGCTGAGGGGAAAAAAGTTATCTCCGGGGGAACCAGCGCCAATATCGCGGCAAGGGTTCTGGGAAAAAAGATCGTGACAGAGATCAGCACTGCCGGACCGGATGTGCCGCCCACGGCGGTGATCGACGGGATCGATCTGGTCACCGAGGGTGTGCTGACCCTTGGAAAATGCCTGAAACTTCTGAAAAAATATGTCCGGGGCGAATTTGACGCGGAATTTTTCGATGAACTGGATGCGGATAACGGTGCATCACGACTTGCAAAACTTCTGATCGAAGAGTGCACGGAACTGAACCTTTTCGTGGGCACGGCAGTCAATGACGCGCACAAGGAGACAGAACTCAACTTTGATCTGAGCATGAGGCAGAATCTGGTGGAGCAGTTGGTAAGGACTGCGGAGGAGATGGAGAAGAGAGTGACGGTGAGGTATTACTGAGATCTGTGGGCGAGGGGCGTCCGCCGGGGAGGTATGCTGCCCTCGGACACGCTCCCGCTCGGAAAACAATGCAGCAGACACGTAAGGCCGCAAAGGACGCGGCCTAAGTGCCGGCATTGTTTTAACGGCCCTCAGGCAGCATACCTTCCCGGCTGGGTGCATCCGGCCGGCAGATTTCAGTTATTCCTTACAGTCTGGGACGCGCGCTGCCTCCCGGGGGAACGGCCCGGTTGGAGAAAGTGATAGAAAATGTTAAAACTCTGGAAACTGACGTTAATCTGCAAGGCAATATTGTTTGAGCGTAAGCGAGTTGTGTTGCCTTGCAGATTGTTTTTAGTCAGTTCCCAGAGTTTTTAGAATTTTCTTAGCTTTCGGAACGGAACCGGAGCCCATGCACCTCTCCTGCGAATACGTCTTCCATTCCCGTTGTTTTCGGATTCCTTCAATCAGAAAGCTCCAGCCATTCTCCCGGGACATCAGAAGGAATATCCGTAGAAGTTCCCATCTCTGTACTGGATATCCAGATAATTCGTATAATTGTATCCCAGATCCAGTATCCTGCTGTAATATCCGTGAACAGTTCCCAGCATCAGGCTGATGTCTTCTTCTGAGGTGACAGTGATCTCAGAAATGTCTTCATAATCTGTCCTCTCTGCTGAGGCTGACAGGGATGAGATAAGATCGTCATATGTTCCGGCCTCAAGGGTTTCACGGGAAAGGGAGAGGGAGACGGAAGCCACATCTGCGGGATTGATTTCCGTATGAACCGGATGACCGTACTCTTCCAGGAGCTGCAGTGTGTTTTCGTATTCCGGATAAAGGTACAGCATGGGAACCGACATTGTATAACCGGCACTGCTGTAGGTTGACCTCGGATCGATCACATCGGGCTCCCCGATCCCTTCAGAGGACGGAAAGTCCACGGTGAGTTCTCCGATGGGGGTCTCATTGATCAGTGTATCAGCGCTTATTTTCATAACGTCTTTTTCGTATGCATCGAGCAGCGCATCTATCTGATCTTTATTCAGCTGCAATTTTTCCCATTGTCCATAGACATCGCTGAGTTCAATTGCAGAGACTGTATCGCGGTCAATATGGAATACGGGGAAAAGATCCTTTCTGTATTCATTGTCTTCCATCAGCTGTGTCAGTGTTTCTGATATTTTCTCCCGTTCTACGGCATACTGCCTTAAAACGGTGCGCCCGCCGGAAAGACGATAACGGAAGACCACAGGGAGGCTGTCCTCAGGAATCTGGCTTTCCTGTCTATTATAAAAATCATCTGCGGTGATCCCGTTTTCCAGATTGGCGATGCCGGACTGTGCCAGAGCATAGACCAGATCTTTCTCCTCATCCGGCACATAATATCCCAGATTGGCTTCGGAAGGAAAATTTGTGTCAGGATAAGAAAAATAACTGGAAAAGGAGTCTGGATAAAAGCTTATGCCCTCGATCCGGTCTTCGGCAGGCAGGTAAGTGTCGTATCCGGTCAGATCGAACCGGAAGATACACAGGATGACCAGTACACCGGCAACGGAAACAAGAGTAGAACGCCAGTTTCTCAGCAGGAGCCTCAGATCTGCCGTGTAGATAAACTCGATAAAGGCGCAGACTACTACAGAGGCAAGAAGACTGATCAGACAGATCAGATTATTGTCTGTAATCCCCATCAGCGTCCTGAGCATAAGACCGGCGAATACGGAGGCGGGGATGCAGATGATGACTTTCAGCACCGGTGCAATGACCGGAAATGCGATGGCGCTCCCTGCGGCTTCTGAAGGATAGATCCTATACAGAAAAAGGGAGATCACGGTCAGCAGCGAAGCCATGACGACTGCGGATGTCAGGAGTGAAAAAGTCAGGTGTCCGGCGCTGCTCTGAGTGATCAGCTCAGAAAAAGTCCCAAGCGGAGAAAGGTAGTCTGCAAGTTTCTGGGCCAGCGGAACACCCGCCGTGTAGTAGCTCTTGAAAAAGGCGGACTGAAGAGCGGAAAATAATGTCAGCATTATGAACGGAAGCACGATGATGACAACGGAAGCAAGAAGCCCTATAACAGTCCTTCCGGTCAGCATGACGGCAAGGAGGCATCCGCTGTAAATAACGAGGTAGGCAAGGATCCCTCCAGCAACTGCCTCGGCGCACCGCAGGGCGAGCTCCGGCGACATGATCCCCCTGGAAGCCCCGGCAGCAAGAGTCAGTCCGGAGCAGATCAGATAGGGAACAAGAAACAGAAGCAGCCCGGACAGATATCCGGATATAAACCAGCGTGAACGGGTTATGGGAAGAGAGTGGTAAAGATCCAGCTTCTCTCTGGAATGGATATATCCGAATCCGGTAAGTGCGAAGAGAATGGCAAGTACCGCGATCCCCACAGCGAGAATCTGTATACTCCCTCCGTTGAGCAGTCCGGGAAAGAAGTCCGTCAGATACTGATAGTTAAAGGATTCGGGTGTAATATCGGAAAATGTACTCATATAAAGGAGGGCATATACGGGCATCAGAAGAAAAAGCGCGATGCAGGAAAGCGCAGCCGCCCATCCTCTGTGCCGGATATCCTCCCGGATCAGTTTAATGCAGGAAATCTTTAATGTCATAGCCTGCCACCTCCGTTTCACTGATAAATATTTCTTCCAGGGTAAGGGGAAGGACCTCCGCAAAAAGAGGACTCTGTGCCTGAGCCAGTTTCAGAACTTCTGTGCGGTCTCCCCGCACGGTCAGGGTCAGAAGGGAGCCGGTGCGCTCCATCCGGAGGATCCGCAGGCGGCGGATCAGTTCCTGCTCCCTGTGGGAGTCGGGGATAACGCACTGGAGTTTGCAGATGCTGCACTTGATCTGATCCAGATCCTGTGTGAGCAGAAGTTTTCCCTGGTGAAGGAGCCCGATGCTGTCGCAGATGTCCTCAAGCTCCCGCAGATTGTGGGAGGAGATCACCGGAGTCAAATCCCGGTTCATGATCTCCGAGGCAAACAGACTTTTCACTGCCTGGCGGATCACCGGGTCCAGTCCGTCAAAGGTCTCGTCGCAGAGCAGGTATCTGGTGCCGGAACAGATGCCTAGAAGGATCGACACCTGTTTTTTCATTCCTTTGGAAAAGGAACTGATCCTGCGTTTGGGCTCCAGCTTGAATTTTTCTGTCAGAGAATCAAACAGTTTCCGGTTAAAAGACGGGTAGATCATTGCGTAGTAGTCCCGCATCTGCCGGATGTCCGCATTTGGAAAATAGTAAGGTGAATCCGACAAAAAGCAGATCTGTGATTTTATTTCAGGATTTTCGTATACCGGTTTGCCGTCCGCCAGGACCTCTCCGCTGTCAGGCCGGATAATGCCTGAGATCATGCGCAGGAGAGTGCTTTTGCCAGCACCGTTTGAACCGATCAGGCCGAACACCATGCCTTCCCGGATGGAGCCGGATATATGGTCCACGGCGTGGATGTCCTGGAATGTTTTGTCAAGGTTTTTCAGTTCGATCATCTGGATCCTCCTTTCCGTAAAGCCTGTCGAGGACTGCGGTGTATTCCGAGCGCGCGATCCCCATTTCCTTTCCGCTGGAGAGGAGACGCTCTGTTTCCTTCAGAATGAGTTTTCTTTTCTGCTCTGCCAACGCGGTGACGTCTGACACATAATTCCCTTTGCCCTTGACAGAATAGATATACCCCTGATGTTCCAGAAGGGAATATGCTTTCTGAATGGTGTTGGGATTGATGGACAGCTCCACGGCAAGGGAGCGCACGGACGGCATCTGCCGGTCCGGCGGAAGGACCCCGCGCAGGATCAGGGCCTGGAACCGCCCCGCGATCTGTTCGTACAGGGGGAGCTTGCTCTGGTAATCGATGGTGATCATATCATCCCTCTTCTCTGTTTTTTTTCGGTGTTTGAAGTGTACTAATATAAATGGTACAGTTAGGATATCATGAAAAGGGAGCGGGTGTCAAGATTCCATTGCCGGAATCCCGGGGCTGGGATATAATAAAAAGAGTATTAAAGAAGAGACAGGATGACGGGAGGAGCAAAATGGGAATCTATTTGAATCCGGGAGCCGAGCAGTTTGAGGAAATCGTGAGATCGGAAATCTATGTGGATAAGACCGGGCTGCTTCGTTATACAAACAGTGTTGTAAATACGATGCAGAAATATATTTGCGTCAGCCTTTAAGCCGCAGCAAAGATATAGTATGGGACCCATTCTGCCCTGAACATGTTTGACGAGTTCTCCATGATCGATCCCGGTCCTCTTGCCGAATACGTAGGATTTACAGAAAAAGAAGTGGAGGATTTGTGTGAACGCTACAGCATGGATCCCGAAGAAGTAAAAGAGTGGTATGATGGATACTCCTTTGAAAATGTTCTGTCTGTATACAGTCCTCGCTCTGTGGTGAACTGTATGCGGTTCCGAAAAATCGGAAATTACTGGAATCAGACGGAGACATTTGAGGCGCTTCAGATGTATATTGATATGAACTACGAAGGTCTTAAAGATGACGTGCTCAGTATGATGGCTGGAGAGCGGGTTCCGGTAAATACGGGAAGCTTTACGAATGATATGGTCACGTTTCGCACGGAGGATGATGTGCTGACACTGTTGATTCACCTCGGATATCTGGGGTATGACCCGGGAGAGAGGTGTGTGTTTATCCCGAACAGTGAGGTGAGAGCAGAGTATATTAACGCTGTGTCCGTGTCGGATTGGAGAGAGGTCTCCATGGCACTGAAAGATTCTGCAGATACTTTAAATGTTGTCTGGCAGAAGAAGGAAGCGCAGGTGGCGGAAGGAATCAGGGAGGCACATTTTGAAACATCGCATATTCAATATAATGATGAGAATGCTCTGAGTTATACGATCTCGCTGTGGAACTGAAGTGGAATCAGAGCGCGCAAGGAGCTCTGGAACAGATAAAAAGCAAGGAATACTGCCAAAGCCTGTCGGATTATCAGGGCGATATCCTGCTGGTTGGAGTGAATTATGATAAAAAGACAAAGGAGCATACGTGCGTGATCGAAGAAGATGTGAAGGTATAAGAATTCTTCCGCTTGGGAAAAAGACTTGTAGATACCGGCATTTAGTGGTATCATGAACGCTGTGTGAAAAAGTTTCGCACGAGATATGATAACTGAACAGAGAAAGGAAACGAAGAACGTGACCTATAAAGAAGCAAGGGTATATTTGGACGAAATGTCGAAATACGGAAGTGTACTTGGCTTGGATACGATTCGAGGTCTGTTGCGTGAACTTGGGAATCCCCAGGATGACTTGAAGTTCATACATATTGCAGGAACGAATGGCAAGGGATCTGTGCTTGCATACACTTCGACGATACTGAGTGAGGCAGGATACAGGATCGGGCGGTATGTTTCACCGACAGTGGTTTCCTATCTGGAGCGGATCCAGGTAGACGGAAGATGGATACCGGAAGAGAAATTTGCGGATCTGACAGAGAAAGTAAGAGATGCTATCGCCCGAATGGAAGTGGCCGGGGAGCATTCCCCCACCGTGTTTGAAGCAGAGACGGCGATAGCTTTTTTATATTTTAAGGAAATGAATTGTGACCTTGTTGTCCTGGAAGCAGGTCTTGGCGGTGAACTGGATGCCACCAATATCGTGAAAAATACAGTCTGCGCTGTGTTTACCAGCATCAGTATGGATCACATCGGTGTGCTTGGAAATACGCTGGAGGAGATTGCGGAGAATAAGGCCGGTATTATAAAACCGGGCTGTGCTGTGATCTCAGCAGTACAGAAGCCGGAAGTGACAGATATCCTGAAAAGAAGGGCAGAGAAGCTGGGACTGGAATTCGCCCAGGCGGGGCGCGCTCAGATCATCCGAGAGGATTACCGGGGAATCCGGTTTTCCTATAAAGAATTCCCGGAGCTTTACAGTCCTCTGGCTGGAAAGAGTCAGATCGTGAATGTGGCGGCAGCTCTGGAAGTGATCCGGACTCTGAGAAAGAAAGGGTACAGGATCACCCCGGACGCGGTGAAAAACGGCGTCGCCGGGACTGTATGGCAGGGAAGATTTTCCTGTGTCATGGAACATCCTGTGTTCCTGCTGGACGGTGCCCACAATGAGGATGCGGCGCTGCGGCTCAGAGAATCGGTGGAGAGCTATTTCCCGGAAAAGAAACTGATCTGTATCATGGGCGTCTTTAAGGATAAAGAATATGAAAAGATCACAGACATCATGTGCCCGCTGGCATCCACGGTACACACGGTAAATCTGCCGGATGCAAAAAGGACACTTCCTGCTGCAAAACTGGCGGGGACCGTGCGGGGAAGATGCCCGGATGTCCACGTGAAGGCAGACGGGAGTGTTGACCAGGCGGTCCGGGAGGCACTTGCCGAGGCTGGAAAAGAAGATGTGATCCTGGCTTTTGGTTCCCTGTCCTATCTGGAACAGGTAAAAGAAGCGCTGGATCAGGAAAGAGGAGTGGGAAGATGACAGATCAGGAGAAAATCAGACAGGCGGTCCGCCTTTTCCTGGAGGGAATCGGAGAGAATCCTGAGCGGGAAGGGTTAAAGGATACGCCGGACCGGATCGCGAGAATGTGCAGTGAACTGTTCGGAGGAATGGATGAGGATGCGGGAGTGCATCTGGCTAGGACATTCTCCGCGGATAAAAGCGAGATGGTACTGGAAAAGGACATCACATTTTATTCCATGTGCGAGCACCACGCACTGCCCTTTTACGGGAAGGCGCATATCGCCTACATCCCGGACGGGAAAGTGGTCGGCTTAAGCAAACTGGCAAGGACAGTGGAGGTGTTTGCCAGAAGGCTTCAGATCCAGGAACAGCTTACCGGGCAGATCGCGGATGCACTGATGGAATATATGCAGCCAAAAGGAGCCATTGTCATGCTGGAGGCGGAACATATGTGTATGACCATGCGCGGCATCAAAAAGCCGGGAAGCCGGACCGTGACTCTGGCAAGGCGGGGGCTGTTTGAAGAGGATCCGGCATTGGAGGAGCGGTTTTTCCGGATGCTGGGAAGATAGAAAGCAGAGAACAGACCCGGTATTGGGCGGAAAAGAAGGTCGGGAAACAAAAAGTACAGGGCATGCTGCAGGAGGAAAACAGATGGACAGAGTCAATGCAGTCCGGGAGCATCCGCTCTACCGGGAGTATTATGAACGGCTGGAAAAGCTGGAAGAGGGCAGGATCTTCTGCCGGCATCAGATGCCCCATCTTCTGGATGTGGCGAGGATAGCCTATATACGGAACCTGGAGGAGGGACTGGGATTTCCAAGAGATGTGATCTACACGGCAGCAGTCCTCCACGATATCGGAAAATCCTTCCAATATGAAAAGAAGATCCCTCATGAGATTGCGGGAACAGAGATCGCAGAGAAGATTCTGTCGGGGCTTCCCGGGGAGTTTTCATTTACAGAAACAGAAAAAAGGCAGATCCTGACAGCCATAAAAGGACACCGAAGGCTCAGGGAAGACGCGGAGCCTCTGGAACGGCTTCTCTATGAGAGCGACAAGGCATCCAGAATGTGTTTTGCCTGTCCTGCGGAGAAACAGTGCGACTGGAGCAAAGAGAAAAAGAATTTGGAGATAAAGGTATGATCATAGGCGGAAAAGAATTTGACACAGAAAACAATACCTATATTATGGGAATCCTCAATGTCACACCGGATTCCTTTTCTGACGGAGGAAAGTACAATACAATGGACGCGGCGCTGCGCCACGCAGAACAGATGGTAAGAGAGGGTGCGGATGTCCTGGATGTGGGCGGGGAGTCAACACGGCCGGGACATGTACAGATTTCGGATGAGGAGGAAGCACAGAGAGTTGTGCCGGTGATCCGGGCACTGAAAAAAGAGTTCGATGTTCCTGTATCGGTTGACACATATAAGAGTTATGTGGCGGAAGCTGCTCTGGATGCGGGAGCAGATCTGGTCAATGACATCTGGGGACTGAAGTACGACGGGCGGATGGCTTCAGTCATTGCGGAATACAGTGCAGCGTGCTGTTTGATGCATAACAGGGAGAAAGCGGAGTATCATGCATTTCTCCCGGATTTTATGGAGGATATGCGGGAGTGTATCCGTCTCGCGGAAAATGCAGGGATCCGGAGAGATGGGATACTGCTTGATCCGGGCGTGGGATTCGGGAAAACCTGCGAAATGAACCTGGAGATCATCAGCCGGCTGGAGATCATGCATGAACTTGGGTATCCTATCCTTCTCGGCACATCCCGGAAATCCGTGATCGGACTGACTCTGGACCTTCCGGCGGATCAGCGGGAAGAGGGCACACTGGTGACAACGGTGTACGGAGTGCAGAAGAGATGTGCTTTTGTTCGTGTCCATGATGTGGAAAAGAATAAGAGAGCGATCCGGATGACACAGGCGCTGATGAGGGAACATAACCTGTGATCATGCCTGGGATTCACAGAAAGAGTGAGGGAAAAAAGATGAGACTGGATGAGATCAGGATCGAAGAGCTGGAAGTATTTGCCAATCACGGGGTATTCCCCGAAGAAAACGTGCTGGGACAGAAATTTCTTGTGACAGCAGTTCTTTATACGGATACGCGGAGAGCCGGAAAGACAGATGAGCTTACCGCGTCCATCCACTACGGAGAGGTAAGTGCTTTTATAGAGAAATATTTAAGGGAACATACCTTCCATTTACTGGAACGTGCAGCGGAGAGCCTGGCGGAAGAGATGCTCCTGTCCATTCCGCTGCTCCGAAAAGTGAGACTGACGATCAAGAAGCCCTGGGCGCCGGTCCGGCTTCCGCTTAAAACAGTGAGCGTATCAGTTGAGCGGGGATGGCATACGGCATATATCGCTCTCGGTTCCAATATGAGAGATCGGGAGGCGTATCTGAACAATGCCGTGGAATCACTGAGATCCCTGCGTGACTGCAGGATTGAAAAGGTTTCGGGCTTTATCGAGACGCCTCCTTACGGAGTGACTGACCAGGCAGATTTTCTGAACGGATGCCTGAAAATGGAAACCCTTTTGTACCCGCGGGAACTTCTGGAGGAACTTCACCGCATCGAACAGGAGGCGGGACGTGAAAGGATCATACACTGGGGTCCAAGGACGCTGGATCTGGATATTATCTTTTACGATGATCTGGTCTGTGAGGAGGATGATCTGTGTATTCCCCATGTGGAAATGCATAAGAGGAAGTTTGTGCTGGAGCCGCTTGCGGAGATAGCGCCGTATAAGAGACATCCGGTGTACGGGAAGACGGTAAAAGAGATGCTGGCAGAGCTGGCGGAGTGAGGGGGCGTCCGCCGGAGGGGATGTATTGCCATCAAGCCCGCTCTCGCTTGGAGAACGGCGCAGCGGTACATAGGAGCGCACAGAACGCGCTCCAAGTGCCGGCGCCGTTCTACAGCTTTCTGGCAACACATCCCCTCCGGCTGGTCCGTCCTCACTCCGGCAGACTCTCTGCACGAATACGTTTTTAAAATTTTTACAGCAGTTGCTCAAAGGTGTCGTAGAAATCCGGATAAGACACCTCGATGCATTTGCTGTCCAGGATTTTTGTATTCCCTTCTGCGATGAGTGCGGCGATGCTGAACGCCATAGCAATGCGGTGATCGAGAAGTGTGTGGATATTCGCGCCTTTCAGAGGCGTTCCTCCGGTGATGATCATGCCGTCGTCGGTAGGGGTCACTTTGCATCCCATTGCCTTCAGGTTGTCGGTGACGGTCTCGATCCGGTCGGTCTCTTTCACTTTGAGTTCCGCGGCGTCTTTGATGACAGTGGTTCCCTCCGCCGCGGCTGCCATGACAGCGATGATCGGAATCTCGTCGATCAGGGTGGGGATGATATCCCCTTCGATCCGGATGCCGTGCAGCTGGCTGGTGCGGACAAGGATGTCGGCGATTTTCTCTCCGCCTTCCGTCCGTTCGTTCAGCAGGGTGATATCCCCGCCCATGTCCTCGCACACTTTGAGGATGCCTGCGCGGGTGGGGTTGATCCCGACTCCCCGGATCAGGATCTCGGAATCCGGAACGATCAGTCCTGCCGCGATGAAATAAGCGGCGGAGGAGATATCCCCGGGAACGGTAAGTTTCTGCCCGTACAGTTCATTTCCGGGGCGGATGGAAGCCGTTGCCCGGGTGCTGCCGATCTCAAAAGTAGAGCGGATGTCCGCGCCGAATTCTTTGAGCATAAGTTCAGTATGGTTTCTGGAGAGGGAAGGCTCTGTGACAGAAGTTTCACCTTCTGCGTAAAGCCCTGCCAGCAGAACGCAGGATTTAACCTGAGCTGATGCCACCGGTGAATCGTAGTGGATCCCGTGGAGTCTGCCCGGCGTGATATAGAGCGGGGCACAGTCATTCCTCAGGATGCTGGAGATATTTGCGCCCATCTGAGTGAGGGGAGTCATGATCCGCTTCATGGGACGCGAGTTGAGTGATTCGTCTCCGGACAGTTTGGAGTCGAAAGGCTGTCCGGCCAGGATACCGGAGAGCAGACGGGTTGTGGTACCGCTGTTACCTACATCCAGGATATGGTCCGGAGCTGAGAGCCCGTGGAGTCCTTTCCCGTGTACGATGACAGCAGAGCCGTTTTCTTCTATATCAATGCCCATTGTCCGAAAGCAGCGGATGGTGGCGAGACAGTCTGCGCCATTCAGAAAATGGTGGATTTCTGTAGTACCCTGTGCAATAGAGCCGAACATGACACTCCGGTGGGAGATGGATTTGTCTCCCGGCACAGTGACCTTTCCTCTTAATCCGCTGATACTGCATAATTCCATTGTAATAATCCTTCTTTCTCTCTGATTTAAATGATCCTGCACAACTCGTTAAACTTCATATACGATATAATGATATTTCTGGAGCAGTGCTGTTGCTTTGGAAGATGATTCTTCATCGTAGAACTCGATGCGGAGAACTCCTTCCTCAAATTCTCTGTTGTGTACAATGCCGATATTCTTGATATTGATATTATTGCTTGCAAGTATGGTGGCGATAGTAGCGATTCCTCCCGCCTCGTCAATGATGTCGCAGTACAGGGCAAACTGTTTTTTGATGGGACCTGCGGAACTGTTTGGCATGGAATCCCGGTAATCCTTTGAGGATTCGAACATGCTGTAGAGTTCCTCCTCGTCCGCGGAGTCGACAAGTTGTTTCGCCCGGTTCAGTGCCTCGATGTATTGTCCAAGGATGGAAGAGATATTTTTCCCGTTCTTCAGACAGATCTGCTGCCACATGACAGGAGAGGAAGAAGCGATCCTCGTGATGTCCTTGAATCCCCCGGCGGCCAGCGCTTTCATCAGCTCATCCCTGGAATCTGTATCGTGTACAAAGTTCACAAGCGTGGAAGCGATGATGTGGGGGAGATGGCTGATGGTCCCGGTGATCCGGTCGTGCTCCCGATAGTCAAGGATGACCGGAAGAGCCTTCAAAGATGCCACAAAATCCCGGTAGGCAGCAACCTTTTCTTCCGCTACTTTTGAAGTGGGAGTGAGGATATAATAAGCGTTCTCGATCAGGTGAGCCTTGGAATTGGCAAACCCGCTCTTTTCCGATCCCGCCATGGGATGACCGCCGATAAAGTTTCTCTCCATTCCCAGGGCAGTGACCTCCTCGTGGATGGAAGTCTTGACACTCCCCACATCAGTGAGGAGGCAGTCCGGATCTACAAGTTCTTTGAGCTGCGCCAGGTACGCAGTGTTATAGGAAACCGGAGCGCACAGAAAAATGTAAGCGCATCCCCGGAAATTATCGTCAATGGAGGAACAGGAGATATGGATCGTTCCCTCCTGCACGGCAAGGGCAAGAGTCTCTCTGTTTTTGTCAAAGGCGATGATCTGATAATCCGGGTAATATCTGCGGATCGCTTTCGCGATGGAACCGCCGATGAGCCCGAGTCCGATAAAGCCTATTTTTGCTGAAGCCATAGATGTATGATCCTTTCATTATTTTATATGATCTGTGTACATGCCCTGTCCCTGCGCAAAAGAGCGCCGGAACTGTCAGAAGCATGGAACTGCACACATAGAAACATTTTAACACGTTGCTCTATAAAAGTAAACTCTTTCTGAATATGTGAAAAATGAATAAAATAGTTGTATTTACAGCAAAGTTTTAGTACAATATATCCATAGCGTGCATGACTGTGTAAGAAAGAGAGTGTGCACAATAACTATACAAGGAGGCAGCAGCATGAAGGTTTACAGAACAGACGAAATTAGGAACGTGGTCCTGCTCGGACACGGCGGAAGCGGCAAGACGAGTCTTGTCGAGGCGATGCTGTATGTATCGGGGGCTACAAACCGTATGGGAAAGATTTCGGAATCTAATACGGTCAGCGATTTTGATAAAGAGGAGCAGAAACGTGGATTTTCAATCAGCACAAGCCTGATCCCTATTGAGTGGGAGAAAGCAAAGATCAATATACTGGATACCCCGGGATACTTTGATTTCGTCGGTGAGGTGGAGGAAGCGGTGAGCGCTGCGGACGCTGCAGTCATCGTGGTTTCCGGTAAGGCCGGCGTACAGGTGGGAACAGAGAAAGCATGGGAACTCTGCGACAAATACAATCTTCCGAGAATGGTATATGTCACAGAGATGGACGTGGACGATGCAAGTTTCCGCCAGGTAGTGGAGGACCTGACCGCGAGATACGGCAAGAAGATCGCGCCTCATTTCCAGCCAATCCGTGAGAATGAGAAGCTTGTCGGATACATCAATGTCATTAAGAACGCGGGAAGAAGATACACAGGGATCGGACAGAGAGAAGAGTGCGAGATCCCGGATTACTGTAAACCGAATCTGGAGATCCTGAGAGATTCACTGATGGAAGCTGTTGCGGAGACAAGCGAGGAGTTCATGGAACGTTACTTTAACGGCGAGGAATTCTCTATCGAAGAAATCCGCGCGGCGATGCGTACAGAGGTTATGGACGGAGATATCGTTCCGGTGGCAATGGGTTCTAATATCCAGGCACAGGGTGTTGCAAACCTTCTGTCAGATATCGTGAGATTCTTCCCGAGCCCGGACAAGAGGAGCTGCGCGGGAATCAACCGCACGACAAATGATATTTTTGAAGCAAACTATGACTTCTCAAAGGCAAAGAGCGCATATGTGTTTAAGACGATGGTGGATCCGTTCATCGGAAAATATTCCTTTATAAAGGTATGCTCCGGTGTGCTCAAAGGGGATGATGTACTCTACAATACAAATACCGAATCAGAGGAGAAGCCGGGCAAACTGTATACCATGTGCGGAAACAAGCCTTCAGAGGTTTCCGAACTGTTTGCGGGTGATATTGGTGCCATCGCCAAGCTTTCCAACACACGTACCGGCGATACGCTGTCCACCAAGGCGACTCAGGTGACTTATGCGAAGACAGACTATTCTGTGCCATATACATATATGAAATACACGGTCAACAAGAAAGGTGATGAGGACAAGGTTTCTCAGGCACTCGCTAGGATGACTGCGGAAGATGTCACGCTGAAAGTGGTAAATGACAGTGAGAACAGACAGAGTCTCCTGTATGGTATGGGAGATCAGCATCTTGAGATCACAGCCAGCAAGCTGGCAGCCAGATATAAAGTGGAGATCACACTGTCCACACCGAAGGTGGCGTTCCGTGAGACTATCCGCAAGAATTCAGACGTGGATATGAAGTATAAGAAACAGACCGGAGGACACGGACAGTATGGTCATGTCAAGATGAAATTCGAGCCGTCCGGGAATCTGGAGACGCCGTATGTATTTGAAGAGTGCGTTGTCGGCGGTGCGGTTCCAAAGAACTATTTCCCGGCTGTGGAAAAAGGACTTCAGGAATCCGTTGTGAAGGGGCCTCTCGCCGGATATCCGGTAGTCGGCGTAAAGGCGATCCTGTACGATGGATCCTATCATCCGGTGGATTCTTCTGAGATGGCATTCAAGACTGCTACGATCCAGGCATTCAAGAAAGGGTTTATGGAGGCTTCTCCGGTACTTCTTGAGCCTATCGCTTCTCTTAAGGTCACAGTTCCGGACGATTATACCGGGGATGTGATGGGAGATCTTAATAAGCGGCGCGGACGTGTGCTGGGCATGAATCCGATCGCGGGAGGAAAACAGGTGATCGAGGCGGACATTCCGATGACAGGTCTGTTCGGATACTGTACTACACTGCGCTCCATGACAGGCGGACGGGGAACCTATGAGTATACGTTTGCGCGCTATGAGCAGGCACCGTCTGATGTACAGGAGAAAGAAATCGCGGCGAGAGCAGAGGAGAATTAAGAAACTGGCGGGGAGAGGGATGCGTCCGCCGGGTGTATATACTGATCGCAGGCACGCTTGCGCCTGGAGAACAGCGCAGCGGACACATAAGAGCGTAAAGGACGCGTTCTAAGTGCCGGCGCTGTTCTACAGCCTTCGATCAGTATACACACCCGGTTGGGCAGATCCCTTCCCCGGCAATTTCCAGAAATATGAAGTGAGGAGAAGCGGGAACGATTCCGGCCGTATGAGGTAAAAACTCATGCAGCCAGAAACGCTCCCGCTTTTGGTGCGCTCTTTTTTTTGACACACTCACTTTTTTAATGTACTCACTTATTAAATCAGGGGGAGCCTTGGCGATCCCCGGACGGCGGTCACGAAAATCCCGTTCCCTTTTTGCAGTTCCTCTCTCTGTTTTCTCATTCCCCAGGGAGCAGCGCCCGCCCGGGCGCGTCCTCCCTACCGCCCCCTAAAAAAATCTGTCGGAGTGAGAGAAAACCTTCCCCGCGCGTCCCTGCCGTCTTCGGATCTGTCAGCGCAGGGAATACAGCAGCCGGAGGTGTGTGTCAGCCAAGGACCGTAAAACAACGCCGGCACTTGGCGCGCGTCCTTTGCGCGCCTACGTACCGCTGCGTTGTTTTCCGAGCGGGAGCGGGTCCGCAGGCGACACACACCTCCGGCGGACCCCCTATCCTCCTGGCGCAGAAAATCCCTCCTGACGGCAGAACCGCCTGCAGAAACTCTCTCTCACCCCGCCAGATTTCCCCAGTGTAAAGAAAGCGCTAAGATTATTGTACTTTAGAATTAAAGGTGCTATAATTGCTCTGCTGCGTAAGCAGGAGGATTTTCAATAATAATTTTACAGAGGGAAAAGAAAATGAAAATTGTTATTATTGGGAACGGAAAAGTGGGATACAAACTTGCAAAACAGCTTTCCGTCGAGAACTATGATGTAGTGATGATCGATAATAATGAAAAGAAGATGCGCTTTGCCGTGGACCGGCTGGATATTGCATGTGTGACCGGAGACGGTGCGAGCGCGGATGTGCAGAAGCAGGCGGATGTTCCCCACGCGGATCTTGTGATCGCCTGTACGTCAGCTGACGAGTGCAACATGCTGAGCTGTCTGATCGCCAGGCGGCTGGGGGCGAGACATACGATCGCCCGGGTGAGAAATCCGGTCTACTACCACCAGATCGGTCTTCTGAAGGAAGACCTTCATCTGAGCATGGCGGTTAATCCGGAACTGATCGTGGCGGATGAGATCAGCAGGCTGCTGCTGTTTCCGGATGCGAGCAAGATCGAGACATTTGTAAAGGGAAGAGTGGAACTGATCGAATTTCCGATCATAAAAGACAGCCAGCTTGTAGGAATGTCTCTTGCTGATATGTACAACAGATTCCAGATCAAGATTCTTGTCTGTGCGGTGGAGCACTGCGATGAGGTCCTTATTCCGGATGGAGATTATGTGATACGGGAAGGTGACCGCTTACATATCGCCGCTTCACACAGAGAAGTGGAGCTGTTCTTCAAGGTCCTCGGAAAACACAAGGATAAGATCAGAAAAGTCATTATCTGCGGAGGCGGAAGGGTTGCCTATTATCTTTCTGTTCAGCTTTGTTCTCTGGGGATGCAGGTGAAGATCATTGAGAGAGATGAGGCGCGATGCGAGGAGCTGTGCGAACTCCTTCCGAAGGCTACGATCATCAACGGCGATGCGACGGATCATGACCTGCTCATCGAAGAGGGCGTGGACGAGGCAGATGCGTTTGTGGCTCTGACCGGAATGGACGAGGAAAATATCATTACTGCGCTCTTTGCGAAGAGTCAGGGAATCGACAAGATCATAACAAAGGTCAATGAGGACAGGCGCGCCCGCATGGTGGAAGATTTCGGGATTGACAGTATTGTTTCCGCGAAGACGGCAACGGCAGACGCAATCCTCAGTTATGTGAGGGCAAGAAAAAATTCTCAGGCAAGCGCCAATATAGAGACCATGTATCAGCTGGTGGATGAGCAGGTGGAAGCACTGGAGTTCATCATCAAGTCGGAAACACGATACACGGGGATCCCGCTGAAGGATCTGTCCCTGAAGTCAAACAACCTGATCGCATGTATCGCCAGAAAACACCAGATCATCATCCCTGGCGGAGATGATTATATGCAGGTGGGCGACAGTGTGATCGTTGTCACGATGGAAAAGGGAATAGAAGATTTGGAAGACATACTGGTGTAGGTGCAGAAAAATGAATAAGAAAATGACAGTTTATATTTTGGGGAAAATGCTGGGGGTGGAAGGAGCTGTCCTTCTGATCCCTGCCCTCGTCTCCCTCATTTACGGGGAGAAGAGCGGATTTTCCTTCCTGATCGTGGGAGCAGTGCTGGGAATTATCTTTCTGATCCTGGGAAGAAAAAGACCGAAGAATACCAAGATCTACGGAAAGGAAGGCTTTGTGATCGTCGGACTGGCATGGATCCTGTGGTCCCTTTTCGGAGCGCTGCCCTTTTATATCACCGGGAGTATCCCGAACTATATTGATGCGTTTTTTGAGACGGTATCAGGATTTACTACAACGGGGTCCACGATCCTTCAGGATATCGAGAGCCTTCCGATGGGGATCAATTTCTGGCGGTGCCTTACACACTGGATCGGCGGAATGGGAGTGCTCGTTTTTGTCATGATGATCACGTCCCTTGACGATGAGAATTCCATGCCTCTGATGAGGGCGGAGATGCCTGGGCCGGAGGCGGATAAACTGGTGCCAAAGGCGAGGGAGACGGCAAAGATCCTTTACGGGATGTATTTCGCACTGACGGCAGTGGAAGTTATCCTGCTCATGTTTGGCGGGATGAATCTGTACGATGCGCTGGTTCATTCATTCAGTACGGCCGGAACAGGAGGCTTTTCAAACAGGAATGCAAGCGTAAGCTTCTATGACAGCGCGTACATAGACGGTGTGATCACCGTGTTTATGATCCTGTTCGGAGTCAACTTCAACCTGTATTTCCTGCTCCTGATGAAGGACTGGAAGAGCGTTCTGAAAAACGAAGAACTGAGGGCGTATCTCGGAGTCATCGCGGCATCCATCGCTGTAATCACTGTTAATATACTGAACATATACGGAAATGTACTTCATGCATTCCGCTATGCGTCGTTCCAGGTCGCATCTGTGATCACGACGACAGGTTTCTATACGGCGGATTATGAACTGTGGCCGGAATTGTCTAAGGCAGTCCTTTTGACGATCATGTTCATCGGTGCCTGTGCCGGATCTACCGGAGGCGGTATCAAGGTGTGCAGATTTGTGGTTCTTTGCAAATCAATCCGGCAGGAGATCAAAAAGATCCTCCATCCCAATGCGGTGACAGTGATCAAGCTGAACGGAAAGAGAGTGGGAGCGGATACGCTCCGGGGTATCAATGTGTATTTTGCTGCATATGTATTTATACTGGCTGCATCCGTACTCATTGTATCTATAGATAATTTTGATTTTGCCACATCTTTCAGCGGTGTTCTGACAACAATAAACAATGTGGGGCCGGGAATCTCAAAAGTCGGGCCGGTGGAAAACTTCCATATGTTTTCGCCCCTGTCCAAGATTGTTTTCAGCTTTGACATGCTGGTGGGACGTCTTGAGATCATCCCTTACCTTCTGATGTTTTCACCGGATCTGTGGCGCAGGAGGTTCTGAGGATGTATCATGCTTCAGGCCGGACAGATACATTTATAACTGAATAGGATGCCTTCCCGGATATACCGCCGGGGAGATACTGAAGATACCCTGCGAGCGATTGCAGGGTATTCTTGAAAGAAAGGGGAAATGAATGAAAAAGATTAAGACAAAACTTCTTATTGCAGTCCTGGTGATCCTTGTGCTGGGAATTTATTACTATACGGCGCTGCCGGCGATCAATATCCATGCGACGGAGTTCTGGGTGTTTCTTATCATCCTGATCATTCTGGCCGGGCTGCTCTTTGTACGTAAAAAGAATCTGGACAGGTATGAGCTGAAGGAGTCAAAAGGACTGAAAGTGATCCTTGGACTTCTGGCGGCAGTGGTCATAGTTTATCTCGCGGGGACCCTGCTTTCGTCCCCGGTCGTCAACGCAAAAAAATATCAGCAGCTTATGACTGTGGAAAACGGAGAGTTTACGACAGATATCGAGGAGCTGTCCTTTGATCAGATCCCTCTCCTCGACCGTGATTCAGCAACCCTTCTGGGAAACAGGAAGATGGGGAGCATGGTTGATATGGTGTCACAGTTTGAGGTGGATGGACTTTACTCCCAGATCAATTATAATGACCGGCCGGTCCGTGTATCACCTTTAAGATATGCCAGCCTGATCAAGTGGTTTACCAATCAGAGTGAGGGAATACCCGCCTACATTATGATCGATATGGCGACGCAGGATACTGAGCTGGTGAAGCTGGATAACGGGATGAAATATACCGCCAGCGATCATTTTAACCGGAACATCTACCGGCATCTTAGATTTCGATATCCGACCTATATTTTTAACGACCTGAGCTTTGAGGTGGATGAGGAAGGAGTGCCCTACTGGATCTGTCCGGTAAGAAAGTACAATATCGGGCTCTTTGGCGGAGTCACTATCGGAAGAGTGGTGCTGTGTAATGCGATCACAGGCGAAACACAGGACTATGCCGTAGAGGATGCGCCCCAGTGGATCGACAGAGCTTATTCCGCGGATCTTCTTGTGCAGCTCTATGATTATTACGGGACGCTGAAACATGGATTCCTCAACAGCGTACTGGGCCAGAAGGACTGTCTGGAGACAACGGAAGGGTATAATTATCTGGCGATCGATGACGATGTCTGGGTCTATACGGGCGTGACGTCAGTGAGTGGTGATCAGTCCAATGTAGGATTTGTGCTCATGAACCAGAGAACAATGGAGACAAGGTTTTACGAGGTGGAAGGCGCCACAGAAGCTTCGGCCATGTCTTCAGCGGAAGGGCAGGTGCAGAATCTTCATTATACTGCCACGTTCCCGCTGCTTTTAAATATTTCCGGGGAACCAACGTATTTTATCGCTCTGAAAGACGATGCGGGACTTGTGAAGATGTACGCCATGGTCAATGTTCAGAAATATCAGATCGTTGCAACCGGAGATACGGTCAGCAAGTGTGAGGAAGCCTATACGGATCTGATGTATGAGAATGGTATAAAAGAGACCGCGGAGGATACGAGAGAGATCCGTACTGTTACAGCGCCGATCACGAAGATCGCGCAGGGGGTCATTGAGGGAAATTCTCATTACTATATCATGCTGGATGGATCTGATGAGATTTTTGATATTCCGGTCGTGGATTTTATTGACATTATCCGGTTTGACGTCGGGGATGAAGTGACGATCGAATACAAAGAAGGAAATCAGAGCAACACGGTCCTGTCTCTGAACGGTGTCGGGAAATCCGAGAACGGCACCGGCGATGACGGTATGGAAGAGCAGTGACGTGTGTCAGAAAAAAGAGAATAAAAAGTTAAAAGCTGCCGGTTTCAGCAAAGAATGCTGAAACCGGCAGCTTTTTGTTAGGGCAGGACCCTGTTTTCATCTAGCTGATCACATTATAGTCAGAAGAATCTATATCTGGTATATCTTTCTTCTCAGCGCCGATGCTGAGGTAGAAATCAATATTGTTTTCATTGGAAATCTTGCTCAGTTTCTGGAGAAATGCCGGAAGGCTTTCCAGTGTGATGTTAGCCTGTTTTAACACGCTGTCGATAAAGATCGTATCAATATCATGGTTGCCTGCCACCATGCCGTAAAGAAACCCGACGAATTCTTCGAGTGTAAGGATATCTGGATAATCAGCCATCCGGATCGCACGGATATTAAAGTCTACCGTGTATGTATCTTTGTGGCTCTTTTTGATAAATACTACGTTACCGTTGGAAGTTTTCACCTTCTCATTTGCAAGTTCGATCATTTGCTGTGTTTTTCCGCTGCCTCTTGGGCCTGTAATTAAGTTTACCATGGCGAATCTCTCCTTTATGTATGTATTGTTTGAGAATTCTCACCTCTCAAATATCTTAAATCCATTATACACTAAAGCAATGTGGGGAACAACTAAAAAAAGGATAAAAAACAAAAAATAAATTTTGAGAAATGTTATCAAAAACTGTATTGAAAAAAGTATCATGATATGATAGTATTTTTAGCAGTTGAAAATCATTCTCAAAATAAAAGGAGGGAGCAATGCCGGCAGAAGTATTGTCTTATTTCTTAAAAAACAGTGACAGACGGATACGCCTCGGGTTTCAGGTCGTACTTCAGTGTGCGCCGTTTCTGAAAGGGTTGAAAGTATCCTGTGTCATAACCGTGGATTCGCAGCTCTACACATCGCTGGGAGAACTCCTTGATGGTCTGGGCATAGAGTATCACCGGCTTTCAGAATCCGGGGGCAGATGCCTTGTCCTTTTTTACCGCCCGAAAGAACTGGAAGCATACCTGAACAGACCGGAGGTGCGATCTTTGATCCGTGAATATGGATACAGTTCCATGGATCTGGAGGAGATGCTGGAAAGACTGGCGCACAGGGTAGAGGAATGCGCGGAGCAGGGAATAGGATTTCCGCACGAGATCGGGGCTTTTCTCGGTTATCCGGCGGGAGACGTCATAGGCTTTATACGGAACAGGGGAAAAGGGGCTCTTATGACCGGGTACTGGAAGGTGTACGGCAATGTTCCGGCTGCGAAAATGATCTTCAATAGATATGACCGTGCAAAAGACTGCGCGGTGAATGAATTTCTGACCGGAAAGAGCATTCGGGAGATTGCTCTGTAGATGTGGGTCAGGACAGCGGGATAAAAGGACCGCAGAAAGAAACACCGGCAGAAGCCGGAATGAAAACGGAGGAGAATAAGATGAGTATATCAGTAGTTTACTGGAGCGGAACAGGAAACACTCAGGCAATGGCGGAGGCTGTCGCAGAAGGAATCCGGGAAGCGGGCGCTGATGCTGCGGTGATGGAAGTATCGGAAGCTGACGCAGGAGCACTTTCGGGGGAGGAGTCATTTGCCCTGGGCTGCCCGTCTATGGGCGCGGAGCAGCTGGAGGAGTCCGAAATGGAACCTTTCGTTGCGGAGCTGGAACCTCTGGTATCTGGAAAAAAGATCCTTCTTTTCGGATCCTACGGGTGGGGAGACGGAGAGTGGATGAGAGACTGGGCACAGCGCATGAAGGAAGCCGGAGCAGTGCTCGTCAGGGAAGAAGGGATTATCGCCAATGAGGCTCCTGACGAGGAGACGCTGGAAGAATGCCGCGCCGCGGGAAAAGAACTGGCGGAGAATCGTTGACAAAAACTCCCTCTGATGCATATCATAAGAGCAGCGGTAAAAAATGAACAATAAAAGAAGTCCCTTTCCAGTAAAAGCGGTCTGCAGCCATGCATACTGCTTCGAGGGGGCATCAGAGGGAGAGAAAAGATGGATAAAAACATATTATTCGGGATCCTGATACCATTTGCAGGAACTGCCCTGGGGGCGGCAATGGTATTTTTTATGAAAAAGGAGATGAACCAGAAACTTCAGAAGCTTCTTCTGGGATTCGCGTCAGGAGTGATGATCGCGGCATCTGTGTGGTCCCTGCTTATCCCGGCGATCGATATGTCGGAGGAGGCGGGAGGGATCGCATGGATCCCCGCAGCGGCAGGCTTTCTGCTGGGAATGGGCTTCCTGCTCATCCTTGACACACTGACGCCTCATCTTCATTTTACGGAAGAGAAGCCGGAGGGAATGCCCTCCCATTTAAAAAAAACAACCATGCTTGTCCTTGCAGTGACGCTCCATAATATCCCTGAGGGAATGGCAGTGGGCGTTACCTTCGCCGGAGCCATGACCGGAAATACTGCGATGACTCTCGCCGGGGCGTTCACGCTTTCCGTGGGGATCGCGATCCAGAACTTTCCTGAGGGGGCGATCATTTCCATGCCTTTGAAAGGACAGGGGATTTCGAGAAAAAGAGCCTTTGTATACGGCGCGTTGTCCGGGATTGTGGAGCCTGTTGCGGCGTTCCTGACAATCCTTCTGACCGGGCTGGTGGTCCCGCTTCTTCCTTATCTCCTTGCCTTTGCGGCAGGAGCAATGATCTATGTAGTGGTAGAGGAACTGATCCCGGAGGCTCAGACCGGAGCCCATTCCAATATCGGCACGGTGGGAGTCGCCCTTGGTTTTACACTCATGATGATCCTGGATGTGGCGCTGGGATAGAAGGGAACGGCCGTTGTCAGAATATTTCTGAAATAAAAAGTTGGAGAACAGCCGAATAAGGGAAAAAAGTCGTTCAGACAGGAAGTGACAGAAAATTCAACTTCCTGTCTGTTTTTATATAACAGAATCTGTGAAATGTTTCCGGAAAAAGAAATTCTCTGAAAATGCGGCGTTTGTTCTGAAAATACATGATGGTGTGTTTTTGGGATTGCCAAACACTACATTTTGTATTAGAATAATGCCTGTACCAAATTGATACAATAGGAGAATATCAGAATGAAGATTATCAAGAGAAATGGCTCGGAAGAAGTATTTGATATTAAAAAGATCATCACCGCGGTCACAAAGGCGGATACAAACGCTGAGAACAGAAGCCTCAGTGACGGTCAGATCGAGGACATCGCGGAATATGTGGAATTTAAATGTAATAAACTGAACCGTGCCGTATCCGTGGAGGAGATCCAGGATATGGTGGAGAATCAGATCATGGCGACAGGGGCTTTTGACCTGGCGAGAAGTTATGTGAGATACCGTTACAAACGCTCCCTCGTTCGCCGGGCGAACACTACGGACAACCGTATCCTTTCGCTGATCGAGTGCAACAACGAGGATGTGAAGCAGGAAAACTCCAATAAGAACCCGGCGGTCAACAGTGTGCAGAGAGACTACATGGCGGGAGAGGTCAGCCGTGACCTGACACAGAGGATGCTCCTTCCGGAGGATATCGTCGAGGCGGACAAAGCGGGGATCATCCATTTCCATGATTCCGATTATTATGCACAGCACATGCACAACTGTGATCTGGTCAACCTGGAGGATATGCTCCAGAATGGAACGGTCATCAGCGGGACCATGATCGAGAAACCGCACAGCTTTTCAACAGCCTGCAACATCGCGACCCAGATCATCGCTCAGGTGGCCAGCAACCAGTACGGCGGACAGAGCATTTCCCTGGCGCATCTTGCGCCTTTTGTCCAGGTGTCCAGAGAGAAGATCCGCACAGAAGTGCTCCAGGAGATGGAACTGGTGGGAATGGAGTATCCGAAGGAAGTGCTCCATGAGATTGTAGAACGCAGGCTGAAAAGGGAGATCACAAAGGGAGTCCAGACCATTGAATATCAGGTGATCACTCTGATGACGACCAACGGACAGGCACCTTTCCTGACCGTGTTCATGTATCTGAACGAGGCGAAGAGCGAGGCGGAGAAGAAAGATCTTGCCATGATCATCGAGGAGACGCTGAAGCAGCGCTATCAGGGCGTGAAGAATGAGGCGGGCGTCTGGGTTACGCCGGCATTCCCGAAACTGATCTATGTCCTTGAGGAGGACAATATCGAGGAGGGGCAGCCATACTACTACCTGACAGAGCTTGCGGCAAAGTGTACGGCAAAGCGGCTTGTTCCGGACTATATCTCTGAGAAGAAGATGAAAGAATTAAAAGAAGGAAACTGCTTCCCTGTGATGGGCTGCAGGAGCGCACTGAATCCATGGAAGGACGAGAACGGGAACTATAAGTTCTACGGAAGGTTCAACCAGGGCGTGGTCACCATCAATCTGGTAGATGTGGCGCTTTCATCGGGCGGAGACAAGGAAAAGTTCTGGAAGGTATTTGACGAGAGACTGAACCTGTGCTACCGTGCTCTGATGTGCAGGCATAACAGATTGAAGGGGACGCTCTCGGACGCGGCGCCGATCCTGTGGCAGTACGGAGCGCTGGCTCGTCTGAAGAAGGGAGAACCCATCGACAAGCTGCTCTATGGCGGATATTCTTCCATTTCTCTGGGATATGCCGGACTGTATGAGTGTGTGAAGTACATGACAGGAAAGTCGCATACGGATCCGGAAGCGACACCGTTTGCCCTGGAAGTAATGCAGCATATGAACGATGCCTGTGACAAGTGGAAAGAGGAGACAAACATCGCGTTCAGCATTTACGGATCTCCCATCGAAAGTACAACATACAAGTTTGCAAAATGCCTTCAGAAGCGGTTCGGTATCATTCCGGGGGTGACGGACAAGAGTTATATCACCAACAGCTACCACGTTAACGTGGCGGAGGAGATCGACGCGTTCTCCAAGCTGAAATTTGAGTCTCAGTTCCAGGCCCTTTCCACCGGAGGAGCCATCAGCTATGTGGAGGTGCCGGATATGCAGGATAATATCCCGGCGGTGCTTCAGGTCATCCGGTTCATTTATGACAATATCATGTACGCGGAACTGAACACAAAGAGTGATTACTGCCAGGCGTGCGGATACGACGGAGAGATCAAGATCGTAACGGGGGAAGACGGAAAACTGGAGTGGGAATGCCCTCACTGCGGAAACCGTGATCAGAACACCCTGAATGTGGCGAGACGTACCTGTGGATACATCGGTACACAGTTCTGGAATCAGGGAAGGACACAGGAAATCAAGGAAAGGGTGCTGCATCTGTAGGATACAGCATTACTATTCACAGTAAGCGCGTCCAGCATAAGAGAACAGGAAACGAAAAAGATGTATTACGGAGAAATCAAGAAATGTGACATCGCGAACGGGGAGGGAGTGAGAGTCTCCCTCTTCGTTTCCGGATGTACTCATCACTGTCCCGGGTGCTTTAACAGAGAGACCTGGGACTTCTGTTATGGAAAAGAGTTTACGAAGGAAACGGAAGACGAACTGTTAAAAGCTCTGGAGCCCGGTTATATCAACGGGCTGTCCCTGCTTGGAGGGGAGCCTTTTGAACCTCAGAATCAGGCTGTGCTTGTCCCGTTTCTCAGAAAAGTAAGAGAAAGATATCCGGAGAAGACCATCTGGTGCTACAGCGGATATCTTTTTGATAAAGAACTGCTCGGGGAGAGCCGTGCAAGGTGTGAGTGGACCGATGAGATGCTGTCCATGCTCGATATCCTGGTAGACGGCCGGTTTGTGGAATCGCTTAAGGATATCACCCTTGTATTCCGGGGCTCTTCCAATCAGCGGGTGATTGATGTGAAGAAAAGCATGGACAGCGGAGAGATTGTGTTGTGGGAGCAGAAGATCAAACGCGGGATGTTCTGATACCCAGCATCCTGCACACTGTTTTCAGCGTCCGCCTGTAGAAAAGGCAGATGATCATCCCGAGAATCAGCATGATCACCAGGCAGACTCCCAGACCAATGCCCTCGGATAGCGAGATACGCCCATCGTTGGCGAACAGGATCATCAGGAAGAAGAGGGTGATCGCTGTCATGCCGAGGATCGTGGGCAGGGAGTAGATCTTTGAGAGCTGCTGGCGCACGGAGCGGAAGCGGAACTCATTTCCGGCACCCAGACGGATCAAATCCTCATATACCTGCCGGTTGGAAAGAGCCACGGTAAGGCTCCTTGTATAGCTGATAATAAGCGCAGCGGTATAGCATACGATGGCCATGAACAGGAAGGTCATGAACAGGATCGCCATGTTCATGAAGAAATCATTCTGCTCCATGACACGGAAATACGGTTTGTATTTCCACAGGCTCCAGAACTGGAAAGTATCTGCGTCTTCCTGGGAAAAATGGACGGAAGAGGCGGGTTCGTTGTCTGCCCAGTAGGTTTCGCCGTGTTCGTCACAGTATGCCTTTGCTGCCCGGGAGTAGTAGGAAGAATCCATTCCCGCCCCGCTGCTGGCGGATACGAGCCGTTCCCGGAGTGCCTGGGAAAAGCGGTACTCATCTTCAGTTCCGTAAGGAGAGTCAGTGTCAAACTGTACGAAGGTCTCCTTCCAGGAATTGTCAAGGCCTCTGGAGATCCGGGCGAAATCCTCATCGTTCAGGACCGTGAAGCCGGAGAGAGTATGAGAGTAATGGACTGTGCCGAAGGTGACGTCAAGGGCATCTCCCGTAATCATATTGGTGAGCAGAGTTGTCCCGGTGTCCGGACCATAGGCGCTGCTCTGGTCTATGCATTCGTCGTAGATCCCCGGAGAGAGATCAAGATGATCCCCGGTCAGAGCCTCGTAACCTGAAGCGGAGATGGCGATACAGTCGGAAATGACCTCACGGTATTGATAAACATATTTTCCGTTTTCGTCGATGTCCTCCCCGGTTCCGTCTTTTCCGAGGACGATCATGGGAGCTTCCGTCCAGTTTTTCAGCGTCAGACGGTATTCACCTGCAAGCTGCAGGATTTCTTCGCGGTCCGGCATATCCTGGTCTGCCCGGAGACGCATGGAAAAATCTTTCTCCCAGGCATTGGTGGCGAAAAGGTTACCACTGGCGAGCATCGGGATATAGAACATGGCAAAGCATGCCCCGGCTATCAGGAGAGTCATGATGAGCATGTTGTTGACTGTCTGCCGTCCCTGGAATTTCATCATGCTGCGCGGGATGATCTTTCTGTACGGGTGCTTTTTGCTTCTCTTTCCGCGGATGACGAAAAAGAGGATGAGCAGATAGATGCCGGGAAGGATCGGAAGATAAAGCAGATTACCCCATGCCGGAGCGAATATGCCGAAGACGGCTTTGAAAAACCAGGGGTGTCCGTAGCCTGCTGCTGCCCCGAATATGACAAGAAAGATGCCTGCCGGAAGATACCAGGACTTTACATCCCGGACAGGCTCACTCTTTCTCTGCTCATTTAACACATCCAGGATGTTGGTGCGGGAAAGAAAACGCATGGCAAAAAGAAAACAGAAAAGCAGAGAGGCGCCGAGAAATCCTGTGCAGATGATCAGGCTGAACGGAGTGAAAGAAAGTACGGTGCCTTCCTTATCCGGGAGAAAAAGCCGGAAGATCTGCCAGATCCCCAGGGTGAACAGCGGACCCAGTACGATGCCGGTCAAAGCGGGAACCGACATGGAGGCGAACAGTTCACGGAAGAGCTGTCCTGCAAGGGAGCGCTTCCCGGCGCCCAACGCCATGAAGATTCCGATCTCCCGGGATTTATACCGGAAGAAGAGAAGGGCGGCGTAAACTGTGAAAACCAGACAGCCAAAGATGGCAATGCAGAAGACCATCATGACCTGTTTCATGCTGTCGCCTCCGGGCGGAAAGGTCTTCTGTACTGTGGAAGACCAGATCAGGAAGGAAAACGCGCTGACCAGAAGGTTCGCGATGAAGTTGCACAAGATCAGAAGACGGTAATCTGTCTTTGCATGTCTGCGGAGTTTGGAAAAGATTTGTTTCATTGTACGGATTGATGTTGTTTTCATATATCATCACCACTCATTTCTTTGATCGTATCGAGGAGCTGATCCTGGAATTCAGGACGGCTCCCTTTGCTTTCCAGGGTACGGTATACTGTTCCGTCTTTTAAGATGACCACACGGTCGCAGAAAGATGCCGCGAAGCTGTCGTGGGTCACCATAAAGATGGTGGCGTCCAGGGAATGCCTTGCTTCCAGAAAGGCGTTGATGACTGCACGGCTGGATCTGGAATCAAGATTCCCGGTGGGCTCGTCGGCGAGGATCAGAAGGGGATTATTGATGAGAGCCCGTGCCACAGCGGTGCGCTGTTTCTCTCCGCCGGAGATTTCGGCCGGATATTTATCCCGGATGGAGTCGATCCCGAAGAGCTTCATGAGCCGGTCCGCAATTCTCTCTCCGTCGGTCGTGACTTCTCCGTGGATGATCCTGGGGAGAAGGATATTCTCCCGCACAGTGAGGCCGTCCAGAAGCATGAAATCCTGAAAGACAAAGCCCAGTTTTTCGTTTCGTACTTTTGCCAGAGCTTCCTCGGAGAGTCCGGAGAGCTTCTCGCCGGACAGGGTGATCAGACCGCTTTCATAAGGAATATAACAGGAGATACAGTTGAGAAGTGTACTCTTCCCGGAACCGGAGGGACCCATGACGGCTACGAATTCTCCTTTGTCTACGTTCAGGCTGACGCCTTTTAATACTTCGTAAGTCCGGGAACCGGTCCGGTAGGATTTGTGAAGGCTGCTTACATATAGCATAGTGATACCACCTTTCTTTTTCGTCGGCATCAAAACGCCGGCGTTTTTAAGTCTTGGAAATTTTAAAGACTGTGTTCAGCATCAGTGTACAGCCCGGAAGGAGGCTGTGGGAAAGGGGTGTCATGTTTTGCGCCTGCCAGGGCATGTTTGGGAGGATAATGCAGATTTTGTAAAGAACGGAGCCTCTGATGTAAAGTTTCGCAGTGCGGATGCAGCGCAGTCCTGTTGAAGCTGTGAGGGATGTGGTACAATGGGACAGTGAACGGATAAAAAGGCACGACAGGAGGAAAGGACATGCTCAGGATCGGAATCTGTGATGATGAGAGAACTTCAGCGGAACAACTGTATCTGACTCTGGAGCCGCTTCTGAGGGAAGACGAAGAGATCATCTATGAATTCTCAAATGGGGTGAGCGCTGTAAACTGGCTTAAGAGACATCCTGGGGAGATGGAACTGCTTTTTCTCGATGTGGAGATGGAGCCGGTGGACGGGATCTGTACTGCAGAGCGGATCCGTACTTTTGACCGGGACATCTTTCTTGTCTTTGTGACCGGGCATGAGGAGTTTATCCTGAGCGGTTACCGGGTGAACGCGTCGGACTATGTGATCAAGCCGGCAGACAGAGAACGTCTGGCAGATCTGCTGGATCGGGTGAGAAGAGAAATGGAGACCAGGAGCGGTGCGGTGCTTGCATTCAAAAGTCCGGACGGGATCTGCCAGATCCCATACAGAAGGATCCGGTATTTTTACAGTGAGAGAAGGCTGGTCCATGTGGTCTGCGGGGAAGAGACTCTCTCTTTTTATGGAAAGCTGAGCGACCTGGAGAAAAGACTCCCTCACGGGTTCGTTCGGATCCATAACCGGTATATCGTGAATGCGGACTGGGTAGAACGTGTAAATGGAAATAGAGTCATCACGGAGGGGAGAGAACTGCCGGTCAGCCGTTCCATGAAACAGGAAGCTGTATCTGCGCTGGCACGGCTGATCCTGGAAAAGAGAAAAGGGGGATGAGAGCGGTGGACTTCAGTCTGTTTCCGAGAAACCTGGAATGGGGAATCGGGTCAGGTGCTCTGTTTGTGATCAAGATTATATTGGGAAGTCTGCCGTTTCTGTTTCTGAAAAAAATGATCCGGATCCGGAAGAGCAGAGTGAGAGCAGTGGCATTGCTTCTCATGTGTGAGATACTGATGTGGCTGCCCTGTTATGTGGGAGATATCACGAATCTTCCGCTGATGTTTCTGACGTTTGCGGTGACGGTGTTTGTCTGCTGTGAGGGGACGCTGCAACAGAAGCTGGCTGCAGCAGTGCTGACCGCCGGACCGGCTTTTTCAGTCAATGTCCTGACAGACAATTATTTTCTTGAATTTAACGGAATGAGGGGCGTGGCATTGCCCGGGTACTGGGCCGTCAGGGCGGGATACTGGGCGGTGATGTGCCTGCTGGCACGAAAACTTCTCGCGGAACGGAGGCAGGAACTCCCCGGGAAATTCTGGAACCTGCTCATCCTGCTCTCGGCGCCTGTGTTCGGGATGCTGGGGGCTCTCGTTATATTTTCTGATCAGGAAATCGTGAACGCATGGCGGGATATCAGTATTTCTGTTCTTTGCATGCTTTACTGGGTCGGGATGGTCCTGACCGTACATGTGCTGGGAAGACAGCAGGAACTGGAGCGGAAAGAATATTTTTATCAGATGAGGCAGCAGTATTACAATGCCATGGAGCGTCAGCAGAAAGAGGTCCGGCGTCTGCGCCACGATATGAAGAATCATCTGACGGCTCTGTACGGTCTTTCCGGGGAGGAAGAAAAATCCTATCTGACAGAACTTCTGAATGCTCCGGCACTTTCTCCGGGAAGGGTATACTGTGAGAACAGGACAGCCAGCGTGGTGCTTAGCGCGAAGGCAGACCAGGCTCTGGAACAGGAGACGGAATTTGAAATTCATGCAGTGATCCCGGAATCCATTCCGGTGGATCCCATGGATCTGTGTGCTCTGCTGGGAAATGTGCTGGACAATGCATTGGAAGCTGTGGCAAGGATGCCTGCGGAAAAGAGAAAGATTGTCTTTTCTGCCCGCGTGGAGAAAGGACTTTTTGCAGCGGAACTGCGGAATACCTATCTGTTTCTGGAACAGGGAGATGACGGCAGACCGGTTACTCTGAAGAAGGACCGTGAAAATCATGGGTTCGGGCTTGCAAGCGCAGAGGAAATCGTGGAGCGGTATGGAGGTCATCTGGAGTATAAGGCAGAGGAGAAAGAGTTCGTACTGTTCTTCTATCTGCCGGTGTGAGGAAGCGTCCGCCGGAGGGCTATGGGAAAATGATCGATGCGGGAAATATGGAGCATCTGGAACGGTTTCAGACGGATTTACAACAGGTTTTCGGAATGCTACAATGTAAAGGTGAGAAACAGAAACTTCAGAAATATATACAGGGGAACAGACGAGGAGATCGAATGCGCGAGAAAGGAAATGGGAGATTAGCAGATCATGGGATTGGATTTTGAAAAAGCAAAGCAGGTTTTTGAAGACTATCTGGACGGCTATGACCGGGAAAATGACAAGGTAAAACTGAAGATCATCCATACATACGGAGTAGTGGAACAGAGCCGGAATCTGGCGGAAAGGCTGATGCTTTCAGAGGAAGATACATCGCTTGCTATGATCATTGCTCTTCTTCATGACATTGGGAGATTCGAACAGCTAAAGAGATTTAACAGCTTTGAACCCACGACTATGGATCACGCGGCATATGGGGTGGAGGTCCTTTTCGGGGAAGGAATGATACGCCGGTTTGTGGATGACGATATGTGGGATGATATCATCCGCACTGCCATTGCGAAACACAGTGACTTTATCCTGGAAGGGATCATGGACAAGCGGACACTGCTCCACGCGAAGCTGATCCGTGATGCGGATAAGCTGGATAACTGCAGGGTGAAACTTGTGGATGATCTGGAGACATTCATGGGAGCGCCGGCAGAGAAAATCGGAGCACAGAAGATCAGCCCGAAGGTGAGGGAAGACGCTCTTGCGGGGCGGAGCATTTTTTCACCGGACCGGGTGACGCTGATGGACTACTGGGTGTCCTATCTGGCATATTTCTACGATCTGAACTTCCGGGAGAGTCTGGATATCGTAGAAGAGAATGATTATGTCCGCCGGATATTCGACAGAGTGCCTTACACGGATCCTGAGACGAGAGGAACGATGGAAAAACTTCGGGAAAAGCTTGTAACATATGTACAGGAAGGATTAAAATAGTTTTTACAACAGGAAATGAAGGCAGAAAAGGAGAAATGTGATATGGGAAACTATCTTGGTGAAGAGATACCAAAACTGGGATTCGGACTGATGCGCCTTCCGATGAAGGATAATGCCATTGATCTGGAACAGACAAAAGAGATGGTAGACAGATTTATGGAGGCGGGCTTCTGCTATTTTGATACGGCATACGGATATAATGACGGGGAGTCGGAAAAGGCTGCGAAGGCCGCGCTTGTGGACCGCTATCCGAGAGAAAAGTTCCTTCTTGCCACAAAGCTTCCGGCATGGGCAGGAGCCAAGAATAAAGAGGAAGCTGAGCAGATGTTCTACACTTCTCTTGAGCGGACCGGAGCAGGGTATTTTGATTTTTATCTGTTACATAACCTGGGTGAAGAGAGAAGCCATTTCTTCGATGATTACGGGATCTGGGATTTCCTTCAGGAAAGGAAGAAAGAGGGCCTGATCCGTCATCTTGGATTTTCCATGCATGATAAGGCGGAGGTTCTGGATGAGATACTGACGGCGCATCCGGAGATGGAGTTTGTCCAGCTCCAGATCAACTACGCGGACTGGGAAGATCCGTCCATTGAATCGAGAAAATGCTATGAAGTGGCAAGAAAACACGGAAAACCGGTGATCATCATGGAGCCGGTCAAGGGAGGCACGCTGGCGAATCCCCCGAAGGAGGTGTCAGAGGTGTTTGCGGCGGCAGATCCGGAGGCTTCCCCGTCATCCTGGGCAATCCGTTTTGCGGCATCGCTGGAAGGCGTGATCACGGTGTTGTCGGGAATGTCCAATGTGGAGCAGATGGAGGATAATCTCTCTTATATGAAAGATTTTAAGCCTTTGACCGCAGAGGAGCAGGCCGTTGTCGAGAAGGCGAGAGACGTGTTTAATTCCTTCCCCAAGGTTCCGTGCACCGCATGTGCATACTGCATGAAAGGATGTCCGAAAAATATTGCGATCTACGGAACATTCCAGGCGGTCAACATTTATAATATGTACAATGACCTCGCAGGGGCAAAGGGAAAATACGAGTGGAATACCAGCGGTCACGGCTGGGGCAAAGCTTCCGAGTGCATCAAGTGCGGAAAGTGTGAACAGGTCTGTCCGCAGCATATCCATATCCGGGATGAGCTGGAAAAAGCGGCGGAAGTGCTGGAAAAATAGCAGGGCAGCAGAAGATCAATTAAAGAAAATTTAAGAAAAACCATCCTTCGAATTAAAATACGGGAACTAGACTGTATCCGTGAAAGCAAAAGACTTACAGTTGAAATGATCGGAGGATGGTTTTATGAATGATTATGTGATCCAGGGGATACTGATGGATGGATATGAATTTCTGTCTTCAGTGATCCCTCTTTTTATTTTATTTGTGACACTGAGAGAAAAAGGACAGAAGAACGTAAAAGACGGCAGACTCTGTCTGGCTGTATCTGCAGTGTTTCTCGTGTATCTGTGGGGTGTGTTCCATTTTACAGGTGCCGGGACGATATGGGAACCTGTCCAGTACGGAATGTCCGGCGGAGTATTCCGGCAGGAGAAAATCAATCTGATCCCCTTTTCCCGGGGAATCGATCCGGTGGGCTATGGGTTGAATATAGTGCTTTTTCTTCCCTTTGGCTTTCTCCTGCCGCTTCTGTGGAAAGAGACAGACAGTTTGTGTAAAACGGCAGCAGGCGGAGCCATGCTGTCTCTGCTCATTGAACTGAGCCAGCTTTTGAATAACCGCAGCACGGATGTGGATGACCTGATCCTGAATACGGCAGGAGCTGTCCTGGGATATGGGGCTTTCCGGATACTGGATCTGATATCAGGAGGAAAGATCAGGGGCAGGATTAATGTACGGATGGGACCGGTCCTTTTCATTGCGGCGGCGTTCCTTGGACGGTTCTTCTTCTTCGATGAGATGGGTGCAGCGGGATTTCTGTACGGATTTTGAAAAAGTCTTTCAGTTTTCTTTCAGACCGACTATACTGATATTAAGAAGAAATTAATTTCAGGAGGTAAGGAAGATGTTAGAATTTCGTTATGACACGCAACTTCTGATCGAGGGAGAGGATCTTGATGAGGATGCGATCAGTGAGTATTTTACGGAACATTTCAAAGGAGACTGTGGGGGAGATTTATGATATCGTTGTGGAGGATATGGACCGGCAGTCGAGAGGTTTGAAGGGATAGCGGAGATCAGAGAAGGGAGGAACGTCTATGGCAGTAAAAGGTGCAGTCATGGTGCCCCATCCGCCTATCATCATACCGGAAATCGGATGCGGTGAGGAAGTGAAGATCCGGAAAACATCGGATTCCTATCGGAAAGCGGCGGAGAAGATCGCAGAGTGGAAGCCGGATACAGTGATCGTCGTCTCGCCGCATTCCGTAATGTATGCGGATTATTTCCATATTTCCCCGGGAACAGGTGCAAAAGGGGATTTCGGGCAGTTTCGGGCGCCTCAGGTGAAGTTCCGTGTGGATTACGACACGGAGTTTGTAAAAGTACTCGTCCAGGAAGCAGAAGCAAGGGATATTCCGGCGGGGACTCTGGGTGAAAGAGAGAAGAGACTGGATCATGGAACGATGGTGCCGCTTTATTTTCTGGACCAGTATATGCAGGATTATCGGATTGTGCGCATCGGACTCTCGGGAATGCCGCTTACAGTGCATTATGAGCTGGGTGAATGTATCCGGAAGACAGCAGAACTGCTTGACAGGGAAGTGGTGATCATCGGAAGCGGGGACCTGTCCCATAAGCTGAAGGAGGACGGGCCTTACGGCTTTCAGAAAGAAGGTCCGGAGTATGATGAACGGATCATGGATGTGATGGGACGCGGTGCGTTTGGAGAACTTTTTGATTTCTCCGAGGACTTCTGCGATAAGGCGGCAGAGTGCGGACATCGTTCCTTTACCATTATGGCGGGAGCATTGGACGGACTGAAGGTGAAGGCAGAGAGACTGTCCCATCAGGGAACCTTTGGAGTGGGATACGGAATCTGCACTTATGAAGTGACAGGGAATGATCCTCAGAGATATTTTCTGGAGCAGTACCGCAGAGAACAGAGAGAGGCAGCAGAACGAAGGAAAGGTTCGGAAGATCTGTATGTACAGCTTGCCAGAGAAACAGTGGAAACTTATGTCAGGACAGGAAAGAAGATCCGGGTTCCCGAAGGTCTGCCGGAGGAGATGTATTCCCGGAGAGCGGGGGTGTTTGTCTCGTTAAAAGAAGAAGGCCGGCTCCGGGGATGCATCGGCACGATCACGCCGGTGCGGAGAAATGTTGCAGAGGAGATCATTGAGAATGGAATCAGTGCCGCGGCGAGAGATCCACGTTTTCATGCGGTGGAACCGGAGGAACTGGACAGGCTGGAATACAGTGTGGATGTGCTGGGCGAGACAGAGGAGATCGATTCTCCGGAAGAACTGGACGTAAAGCGGTACGGTGTTGTGGTAAGCCGTGGATACAGGCGGGGGCTCCTCCTCCCTGATCTGGAAGGTGTGGATACAGTGGAAGAACAGATCGAGATCGCGAGAAGAAAGGCGGGGATCCCGGAGGACGCAGAAGATATCCGCCTGGAGCGCTTTGAGGTGGTGAGACATTTTTGACAGGAGCAAAGAGGATGGTCTGTCCGGTCTGCTTTCATCACTGCATTCTGTCTGAAGGACAGTGCGGCAGATGCAGGGCGAGAAAAAATGTAAACGGCACAGTCGTCTGCGACAATTATGGAAAGGTGACAGCGCTGGCGCTGGATCCGATCGAGAAGAAACCGCTGAAACATTTTATGCCTGGAAGTCTGATCCTTTCTGTGGGCAGCTATGGATGCAATCTGTCCTGCCCCTTCTGCCAGAATCATGATATCTCCATGGGGGACTCAGGGACGATGGAGTACAGAGAAATCTCTCCGGAAGAACTGGCGGAGCTTGCAGCTGTATACAACAGGCAAAGTGACAGATATGGCAGAAAGAATATCGGGGTGGCGTTTACTTACAATGAACCTCTGACGGGGTATGAATTTGTCAGGGATACATCAAGGATGGTTCGGGAACGGGGGATGAAAAATGTCCTCGTCACAAACGGAACGGCAGAGCTTGCCGTGCTGGAGGAGATCCTGCCCTTTATCGATGCCATGAACATTGACCTGAAGGGATTTACAGATTCGTATTATCGAAAACTGGGCGGGAGTCTTGAGGCAGTGAAGGCATTTATCTGCCGGGCGGCAGAGACATGCCATGTGGAACTGACCACGCTGATCGTCCCGGGAGAGAATGATTCGGAGGAGGAGATAGAGAGGGAGGCAGAGTGGATCGCATCAGTGGATCAGGAGATCGTGCTCCATGTGACCCGCTTTTTCCCGCGATATAAAATGACGGACAGGCAGGCTACGGATGTGGGAACAGTGTACCGGCTGCGTGATACGGCCGGAAAGCATCTGAAAAATGTTTATACGGGGAACTGTTGATCGTTTTGCAGATACAGAACCATGGAATATAAAAGGCGGATATCATATGATATCCGCCTTTTTGCAGGCGGGAACGCCTGTAGAGTTCCGGACAATAAGCTGGGCGTGCAGAAGGATCGTTCCGATTGAAACTCCGTTCAGAAGACTGGTTGCCGCGTAATAACCGCATTTTCCGATATTGATCCGGTCCTGACGTATGGTTGTGAGCGGAGGAGAAGTATATGGACTGATCGGGAGATCGTCGAATCCGATAATGCTTAAATCCCTGGGAAGCTTATAACCAAGCTGCTGGCACTGAACCAGTGCTGCGTTGGCGATCGTATCCTGACCGCAGATGAGCGCGGTCACCCCCATATCCAGAAGCCGGGGAAGATGTTTTTCCATACATTCATACATGAAAAAGGAGCAGCCTGCGAGCGAGGGATCAGTATCTAGCCCGTGCTGTTTCATTGCCTGGAAGAATGCATTATAACGTACCTGCATGATGTGGGATTCCAGGGCGCTGCTGAGATAGCCGATCTTTTTATGACCAAGATCCTTTAAGTGGGCAACGGCCAGGTCCATTCCTTCGTCATTGTCGATCCCGATATAAGCTGTAGAAGGATTCCCCCGGATCTGGTTATCATAGAGCACGGCAGGTGTACGGCTTGTTTCAAAATCAGTCATCCACGGATCGTTCAGGGAGAAGCCCAGTACGAAAGAAGCTGCGTAGTCGTTCTGAAGCATGAAAACTTCATAGGAAATACTGCGCTGAGAATCTTCGCTGACAGGAACGATCTCGACTTCAAATCCGGCGGGCTCTGCCATCTGTCGGAATCCCATAACAATGTCATGCCCGAAATGATGAGGTTCCGTATATTGGATATTTTCCTCCTCGACCAGAATACAGAGTCTGCGGGCGGAATTTTTATAACGCCGGAGTCGGGTATAACCAAGTTCTACTGCGGTTTCCAGGATTTGTTTTTGTAATGTTTCGCTAATATCGGGCGCGTCATTTAGGGCTTTGGAGACGGTCCCTTTGGAAATGCCGAGTTTATCGGCGATGTCTTGAATAGTTGTCATTTTCTTACATTCCTCTCTGCAAAACTGCCAGAAACAATCAACTGAAATCATTATATAAAAAAAGCTTTTGAAAATCAATGATGGCACATTGGTGTTTAGAAAAGTTTCGTAAATGCACGAAAAATTCCGGAAAAAAAGTGCACAAAAAACAGGGTGAAAAACTATGCAAAACCGATAAATCGGGTTGAAATACAGAGAAATAGGATTGACGGATTTGAAAAGAAGGTCTATGATATGAATTACCGAAACAATACGAAACTTTTTAGAACGGAGGATGAAGGAAATGAGAAAAAAAGCAGTTGCGGTGCTGCTGGCAGGAGTGATGACATTCGGACTTGCAGCGGCTTCTCTGACCGGATGTGGAAGTGATTCCTCAGAAGGCGGAACGGAAAATGTCCGTCTGATGGTGTGGTCGCCGCAAAATGATCAGTCCAGAGACAGCGGGGAATGGCTCCAGACGATGTGTGGCAATTTTGCCGAGGATCATCCGGAATGGAACATCACGTTTGTCTATGGTGTTGCGGATGAGGCAAGCGCGGCGGGACAGGTATCCCAGGATCCGGAGGCAAGCGCGGACGTGTTCATGTACGCGAATGATACGTTGACCACAATGACGGATGCCAACGCTCTGGCGAAGTTCGGAGGAAAGTACCGGGAGGAGATCGAGTCCACCAACTCACAGGAGGTGCTGGATTCTCTGATCATGGACGGGGATCTTTACGGAGTACCGTTTACCACAAATACCTGGTTCATGTATTATGACAAGAGCGTGTTCTCAGAGGAAGATGTGAAAAATCTTGATACCATGCTGGAGAAAGGAGTAGTGTCTTTCCCATTTGTCAATTCCTGGTATCTGCCGGCATTTTACATCGGAAACGGATGTACCCTGTTCGGCGACGGAACAGATGAATCCGCGGGTGTTGACTTTAGCGGAGAGAAAGCGGTGGATGTGACCAATTATCTGATCGACCTGAAATCTAATCCAAACTTCAGGATAGATGATCTTGGATCCGGTATCGCAGGACTCCGTGACGGAAGCATAAACGCCATGTTCACCGGCTCCTGGGACGCCAATGCGATCGAAGAGATCCTGGGAGATAATATGGGGGTTGCGGCTCTGCCCACATTCACTTTGAATGGTGAAGAGAAACAGATGATGGCATACGCCGGCTCCAAGGCCATCGGAGTCAATCCGAACAGCAAGAACATGGTGGCAGCCATTGAACTGGCGGTATACCTTGGATCAGCGGAGGCACAGAGAGCACACTATGAACTGTGCGGAACGATCCCCTGTAATACAGAGCTGCTGGCAGATGAGTCGATCAGCTCCGATGCAGTGGTGAGTGCGCAGAACGATACATTCAACAGGACTTCCATCCTGCAGCCGTTTGTCTCAAAGATGAGCAACTGCTGGACTCCTGTGGAAAACATGGGCAAGGGAATCCGAAACGGAAGCATTACTCATGATAACGCAGAGGAACAGACAGAGGGCATGAACGACGCAATGAACAGCGATGGAATCTAAAATGAGGTGATGAGGATGGGAATATTAAAAAAGAAAGTAAATGAATTTCCGACTCCGTATACATGCACAAGAGCGATCAGGGAAGGCGGGCTTGAGACAAAACTTTCCATGGTGCTCATGGGATTCGGAAACATGGTGCACGGGCAGAGGATCAAAGGTCTTCTGTACCTTGCGATAGAAGTGGCTTACGTGGTGTTTATGATCGTGAACGGCATCGGCTTTCTCGGAATGCTGCCGTCACTGGGATCTGTCCCCCAGGAGGAGTACTGGGATGAGGCAGCTCAGGTCTATATGTACACAAAGGGAGATCAGTCGATCCTGATCCTTCTCTACGGTGTGGCGACTGTTCTGCTGACGGTCCTGATGATCCTGGCGTGGAGAGGAGCGCTCCGCAGTGCATACAAGGCAGAATGCCTGGAAAAAGAAGGAAGACATGTGAACAATTTTGCGGAGGACCTTAAGACGCTGCTCCATGAGAATCTTCATCGACTTCTCATGACGCCGCCGGTATTTTTCATCTTTGCGTTTACCGTGCTGCCGCTGGTGTTCATGATCTGCATGGCGTTTACAAACTACAGTAAGATCGACAACCATCTGATGCTTTTTGACTGGGTGGGACTGGAGAACTTCAAGGCGCTGTTTGATTCCAGCAGCATCCTTGGAAGCACTTTCTGGTCTGTGCTCGGATGGACGCTGATCTGGGCGTTCTTTGCAACGTTTTCCAACTATATTTTCGGTATGATCATCTCTCTGCTGATCAACAGAAAGGGGACAAGGGCGAAAGGATTCTGGAGATTCTGCTTTGTACTCTCCTGTGCGGTGCCTATGTTCGTATCCCTGCTGATCATGAGGACAATGCTCCAGCCGGAAGGGGCCATCACGGGAAATGTGAACAACTTCAATGTCATCTACCTTCTGTCGGGAGGCGATCCGGTCACGGATCTTGCGTCCACGGCAGGGAAGACGGATCTGCTTGTTACCTGGCTGTACAAGCTGACCATCGACAAACAGTATTATAACATCGGTGCCGTCATCGGTATCCTGACATTTGTGATCCTCGCCATCGGCGCGCTGTTTACATATCATAACAGCAAGTCTTACAAAGAAGAAGGAGGGTTCTAAGCATGGCTGGAAAGAAAATGCATTCTGCGAAGAGAAAACGGTTTATCAACAATACGATCGTCCATGTAGTCCTTGCGATCCTTGCGGTGATCTGGGTGTTCCCGATCGTGTGGGTCATCCTGACCAGCTTTCGTGCAGAGAAAGGTTCTTATGTATCGACCTTCCTTCCGCAGTCATTTACCTTAGACAATTACGTGAAGCTTTTTACAGACACGACGATCCTGAACTTTCCGCAGATGTTCCTGAACACGCTGTTCATCGCCGTCTGCTCCTGTATCCTGTCAACGTTCTATGTGCTGGCAGTATCCTACTGCCTGTCAAGGCTTCGGTTTAAGATGAGAAAGCCTTATATGAACATGGCGATGATCCTCGGACTGTTTCCGGGATTCATGTCCATGATCGCGGTGTACTTCATCCTGAAGGCACTGGGTATGACAGAGGGAAATCTGATCAAACTGGCACTGATCCTTGTCTATTCGGGAGGAGCGGCGCTGAGTTTCCAGATCGCGAAGGGATTCTTCGATACAATCCCCATTGCGGTGGACGAGGCTGCTCTGCTGGACGGGTGTACGAGATGGCAGATCTTCACAAGGATCACGCTGCCTCTGAGCAAGCCGATCGTAATCTACACTACACTGACATCCTTTATGGCTCCATGGCTGGATTTCATCTTTGCGAAGGTGATCTGCCGTGCCAACTCCGATCAGTATACCATTGCCATCGGGCTGTGGAAGATGCTGGAGAAGGAGTACATCGACAGCTGGTACACGAGTTTTGCCGCGGGGGCAGTTCTGATCTCGATCCCCATCGCCGCACTGTTCCTGTACATGCAGAGGTATTATGTAGACGGGCTTTCAGGTGCCGTCAAAGGTTAAAGAATGTTACGGTGAAGGCGTGCAGGAGTCCTCCAAGAACCAAGTCGCTTTGGCGCCGGAGCAACGGCGTCATCCTGAGGCCTGCACCTTAACAGATACAAGAATGCCACGGCATTCCCATAAAATGAAAAGCTGCAAATATGAACTGTATTTGCAGCTTTTCTGGTATAGTATTTACATGATGTCGGGGGCAAAAGCCCCCAACTGTGATGCATGCGGATTGTTCCGTGCTTCGCACTCACACAATCCGCCCCAAGGTCTTTCACCCACTTATGAGCAGGCTCATGTGGGTTTAGACCTTTTGATCCAGGCATCGTTATTGAGGAAAGGCAGATAAATATGAAGACAGCATTGGAATGGAAAAAATATTACTCGACATCGGATTTTAAGGAAAACTATATTTATGAAGGAGACGACCTTGGCGTACAGTGCACGCCGGAAGGCACGGCCTTCCGCCTGTGGAGCCCTTCCGCCCTGAGCGTCACCCTCAATCTGTACAGAGACGGGGAGGGCGGAGAAGCATTCCGGTTTATTCCCATGGAAAAAAGGAAGAAGGGCGTCTGGGGATGGGAGACGGAGCAGGAGCTCCACGGAGTCTACTATGACTATACCCTTGAGATCGAGGGGGAGAAGATCCGATCGGCGGATCCCTATGCGAAAGCCTGCGGAGTCAACGGAGTGCGGAGCATGGCAGTGAACTTAAGGCGTACGGATCCGGAGGGATGGAAGGAAGACAGGACCCCGGAAGAAAGGCCGGAACGGATCATCTATGAACTACATGTCAAGGAATTCTCCTGGGATCCTTCCGGAGGTTTTCCAGAAGAATACCGGGGAAAATACAAGGCGTTCACCTGCACGGACACCACCCTGGACGGAGACGGCGTGCATCCCACCGGGATCCCCTATCTCAGGGACCTTGGGGTGACACATATCCAGATCATGCCCGCATATGATTATGGTTCCGTCAATGAGGCGGGGGAGGACACGGAGTTCAACTGGGGATATGACCCGGTGAACTATAATGTGCCCGAAGGATCCTATTCAACCGATCCGGCCCGCGGCGAGGTAAGGATCCGGGAGATGAAGGAGATGATACAGTCTCTTCACTCCCAGGGATTCGGCGTCATCATGGATGTAGTGTATAATCATACATACTCTCTGGATTCCTGGTTCCAGAGGACAGCGCCCTGGTATTTTTACCGGGTGTTCGATGACGGAAGGATCTCCAACGGTTCCGCCTGCGGCAACGATGTGGCAAGCGAGCGGGAGATGTGTGCGAAGTTTATCCTGGAGTCTGTGCTGTACTGGACAGAGGAATATCACATCGACGGATTCCGCTTTGACCTGATGGGACTTCTGGACGTCGATCTCATGAACCGGATCCGCAGAGAGCTTGACCGGCGCTATGGGAAGGGAGTAAAGCTCATTTTCGGAGAGCCCTGGTCCGCGGATGTGACGGCGATGGAAGGGGGCGCAGTCCCTGCATTGAAGAAAAATGTCAGGCTGCTGGATGAGAATGTGGGGATGTTCTGTGACAACACGCGGGATGCGGTCAAGGGATCTGCCTTGAAGACAAAACTTCCGGGATTCATCAACGGCGGAGAGAATAAGGAGGAGGAGATCCTTCACAGCGTCGGGGCATGGTGCCTGGATGGCGGAGAGCATGTGGGAAAGAAAGGGGAAGGAATCTGTGCAAAAGCTCCGTCCCAGATCATCACTTATGTCTCTGCCCATGATAACCAGACACTCTGGGACAAGCTGGCTGAGACTGCGCCCGGAGAGGATCTGATGCGGCTGAACCGGATGGCGGCGGCTCTTTACATGACCTGTCAGGGAACTCTGTTCCTCCTTTCCGGCGAAGAGTTCGCACGTACAAAGGAAGGACATGATAATTCCTTTAATGCGCCTATCTCGCTGAACCGTCTGGACTGGAGAAAGGCATGGGAGGAACGCACCCTTGTGGAATATTATAAAGGCATTATCGCCCTGAGAAGACAGCTTCCGGGACTGTGCGATAAGTCGGAGAAAGCGGCACAGAGGATTTTTGAAAAAAAGAGCGCGGACGGCGTTGTGTCCTACCTGATGGATAACAGAGATCAGGACAGTGATACGAGATGGCAGACCCTGATGGTCGTTTACAACAGTACGGGAAAACCGGAAAAAGTCTCTCTGCCGGGTGAAGGCTGGGAACTTCTGTGTGACGCGTACAACAGTATGCTCTGGAAGGCATCGGTCCCTGTGGCAGGAATTATCTGCGCGGAACCTCAGAGCGTGACGGTTCTTGGATGTGTCCGGGACGCTCTGGGAGAAAATGAATTTGGGAGGAGAAAGGCAGTATGAAGTGGATCTATGGAAAACAGGACTGGAAGACATTTGAGAGAGGACAGGAGAACTGTTATCTGATGACTAACGGGCTGGGAGGATTCTCTTCCATGACCATGACAGGATCGGCTGCACGCAATGACCACGCCTTTCTCATGGCATGCACGAAAGCGCCAAACAGCCGGTACAATGTGATCCACAGGCTGGCAGAGAAGATCGAGACAGAAGGGAAAGGATATCCTCTCTCCAGCCAGGAATTTGCCGACGGGACCAGAGAAGAAGGCTACCGGTATCTCAGCGAATTTTCCTATGAGGATACGCCGGTGTGGAGATTTCTTGTAAACGGCATTGAGATCGAAAAGGAAGCCGCTATGCAGCAGGGGGAGAACAGGATTGCAGTGTTATACAGGGTGCGCAACCGCTCACGGCAAGACGCAAGGATCACAGTCATTCCCTTTGTACAGTTCGTGCCCAAGGGAAATGACATCAGGGCGGAACAGGAGTTCCGCTTTGAGGCGGACCGGATCGAGAGCGAAGGACTGACGCTCCATATCCGGACTGACGCACAGACGGAGAAAATCCCGGAGCGGGAAGAGACGTATTACTACAGCTATGACGCCTGCGATGGGAGAAGGAGCACGGGCAGCGCAAAGGCAGGCTGCCGGATCTGTGCGGTGATAAAAGCCGGAGAGTACAGAGAGATTTCTGTGGTGTTCTCTGTGTCCGGAGCGGCGGAAAGACTGCCGGCTCCCGGAACCGCCGGAGAGATCATACGCGGACAGAAGGAATACTGTCGAGAGCTGGGAGACCGGGCCGGTTTTTCATCAGATATGGCAGAATGTCTGGCAAAAAGCGCTTCTCAGTTCATCGCAGAACGGGAATCCACAGGGGGAGATACCATACTGGCAGGTTTTCCTTTCTTCGAGGACTGGGGAAGAGACACCATGATCGCGCTTCCGGGAATCTGTCTGTCTACCAGGAGATACGATGAGGCAAAATCTATTCTTCGTACCTTTGCCCGGTACGAGAAGGAAGGGCTGATGCCCAATCTGTTCCCCGAGGGTGGGAAAGAGCCCATGTACAATACGGTTGACGCGGCGCTTCTGTTCATCAACTGTGTCTGGCTGTATTATGAAGCGACGAAGGATCTGGCGTTTGCGGAAGAGATGTATCCGGTCATGGAACGGATCCTGAACGGCTACAGAAAGGGAACCCGGTTCGGGATCCATATGGCTCAGGACGGACTGATCATGGCAGGAGAAGGACTGGATCAGGTCACCTGGATGGACGTCCGGGTGGGAGAGATCCTGCCCACGCCCCGTCACGGAAAACCGGTGGAGGTGAATGCCTACTGGTACAATGCCCTGCGCATCATGGCTGAGTTTTCCCGGAAGAGAGACGGGGACGGAACCGGGTATGAGACGCTGGCGGAAAAGGTAAAAGAATCTTTCACGGAAACATTCTGGATGGAGGAGAAGCACTGCCTGAAAGATGTGATCTCCGGGACGGATGCAGATATGCAGATCCGGTGCAATCAGATCTGGGCTGTTTCCATGCCGTTTACCATGCTGGATCCGGAGCGGGAACAGCAGGTGGTGGACACGGTATTTGAGAAACTCTATACCCCTTACGGACTGCGTACCCTTTCTCAGGATGATCCCCAGTTCCGGCCTTCCTACGGCGGAGAGGTGCTGGAGCGGGATCTGGCATATCACCAGGGGACGGTCTGGGTTTATCCTCTGGGAGCCTACTACCTTGCCCGTCTGAAAGTGAACGGAGACAGTGAAGAGACAAAAGAGGAAGTGAAGGCGCAGCTTGAGGTGCTGGAGAGCGCTCTCCGGGAGGGATGCATAGGACAGCTTCCGGAGATATACGACGGGGAGAATCCGGTCTCCTCAAAGGGATGCTTTGCACAGGCGTGGAGCGTGGGAGAAATCCTCAGAGTATATGAACGTCTGGAGAAAGTGTCGGAATAAGTATCAGAATAGGAGGAAATCTGTCTATGGAATTTGCAGGAGTATATCACAAGACGTCAGAGCAGATGAGTTATCCACTGGATGAGGAACGACTGGTCATCAACCTGAAGACCGGTTATGATGTAAAAAGGGTGTTTATCCATCACGGGGATCCCTTCGAGGCGGGGATCCTGGGAGGAAATGAAAAATGGACGGGAAAGAGGGAGGAGATTGTCTATAAAAAACGTCTTCCGCATCAGCTCTGGTGGACCACAACGCTGATCCCGCCCTATAAAAGATGTAAGTACTATTTCGAACTTCAGACGGAAAAAGAAGTCTGGTATTTTTTTGAGGACGGCTTCCTGACAGAGGAACAGATCAATATGGACGGGAGGATGCTCCAGTGCTTTACAGTTCCCTGGATGAACCCGGCGGACGTGAACCGGACGCCAGAATGGGTCAACAGTACGGTCTGGTATCAGATCTTTCCGGACCGTTTCTGCAACGGCACGCCGGAGAAGAAGGATGCGGATATCGTTCCCTGGCAGACAGGGAAAGTGACAAATAAAGAAAAGTACGGCGGCGATCTGGAAGGAATCCGCAGGAAACTCCCCTATCTTCAGAATCTGGGGATCACCGGGATCTATCTGAACCCTATCATGGAGGCAGAGACGAACCATAAATATGACACTACGGACTACACGAAGATCGATCCTTCCTTCGGGGACGACGGAACCATGAGACGCCTTGTCTCTGAGGCACACGACAGGGGGATCCGCATCATGGTGGACGCTGTGTTCAACCACTGCGGGAGGAAATTCGCGCCCTGGCTGGATGTACAGGAAAAAGGGAGAGCGTCCACCTATGCGGAATGGTTCATGGTGCAGGACTGGTCCGAGATCCGGAAGACAGGGGACACCCGGGACGGAAGGTTCTATTCCTTTGCCTTCGCAGACTGGATGCCCAAACTCAATACAAACAACGAGGAAGTGATCCAGTACTTCTGCCGGGTGTGTGAGGACTGGATCCGGAAATACGACATCGACGGGATCCGCTTTGACGTGGGAAACGAGGTCTCCCACCGGTTCCTGAAACGGATGAGGGAGCATCTGAAAAAGATCAAGCCGGATATCTATCTGCTGGGCGAGATCTGGCATGACGCCAGCCAGTGGCTCGCTGGAGATGAGTACGACTCGGTGATGAACTATCCTCTGATGAGCGGCATCCACGATTTCTTTCTGGATCAGACAATGAGAAAAGAAGAGTTTGAATACATGGTGAATCGCTGTTATACTATGTATATGCAGCAGAACAACAACGTCCTTTTCAATCTTCTGGACTCTCACGACACGGAACGGCTGATGAACCGTTTCCATGATCTCGATAAGTTCTACCAGCAGCTTGCCGTGCTCTTTACTCTCCCGGGAAGCCCCTGCATCTATTACGGGACGGAGATCGCCATGGAGGGCGGGTTCGACCCGGACTGCAGGAGGTGCATGCCCTGGGATAAGATCGGAACGGAAGAAAATCGGGAACGCATCGGACAGATGAAAAAACTGATCCGTCTGAGAAAGGAAGAGGAGACGTTCCGAAGCCTTCATTTCCATTTCCCGGGGAACTATGAGAATTCCAGATGCGTAGAATATATCAAGCTGGATGAAGCAGAGCGGAAAACGGAGGTCCTGCTGAACTGTTCAGAAGAACCGGTGGAGGTCAAAGGGACAGGAGAAGTTCTGTTTGCGCGGAATTATCTGAACGGGATACTTGAGAAAAACGGCACACTGATAAGGAGGATATGATACATGACAGAAAAGAAGAAACAGCCCTGGTGGAAAAATGCGGTGGTCTACCAGATCTACCCGAAGAGTTTTCAGGATTCAAACGGCGACGGGATCGGAGATATCCGGGGGATCATAAGCAGACTGGATTACCTTGCGGATCTGGGGATCGATGCGGTGTGGATCTCACCGATGTACTGCTCCCCCCAGGATGACAACGGATATGATATTTCCGATTATCAG
>DWVT01000019.1 GCA_019120075.1 Candidatus Mediterraneibacter excrementigallinarum | reverse complement strand
TCTCTTGTCTCTTCTTGCCTTAGAAGATTTATTCTTTGGACAGATTGACATAGGTTACACCTCCTTAAAATTCTTAAATAAGTCACGGACAACTGACATTCTCGGATCAAGTCCCGGATCTTCACAGTCACAGGACCCCGCATTCAGGTTTTGACCGCATATTCTGCACAGACCTTTACAGTCCTCCCTGCAGAGCACCTTTGTCGGCCACCCTGACAAAATCTCATTATAGAGCAATTTGTCCACGTCAAGATGATATCCGTCAATAAAGTTTGATTCATCCAGTTCCTCTGTCAGTTCTGCGTCGGAGAGGCCTACGTCCACATGCTTTGTACAGTTCAGTACAAATTCCTGTCTGACATCCTCCAGGCACCTGTCACATGGAATAATGACAGTCAGTCTGGTTTCTGCCTTAACGAGCAGTTCTTTACCCCTTATATGCTCCACACTCACATGAACCGGCTCTTTGCTGACAATAGGGTAGGTCCCGGATTTCAACCGGATCTCCTCCATCTCCAGCCGCACAGTCTCATCGACCGTCTTGTGCTGGTCTGACAAAACGTCTGATAGGTTGATCAACATAATTGTCTTCTCCTATTCATACCTTGACTATTATATCATGTTAAAAGTATTTGTCAACAAGAAATTTTGTCCAGAGCAAAAGCAGGACAGCCTCCTTTCACGGGAAAGCCATCCTGCCTCCGCATCCTCTCTGTACCATTGTCCCGGATCTCCCGGACTCATCCCTGTCTTTTATTTTTTCACGAGTGCCAGAGTCTCGCGCGCGATCGCAAGCTCCTCGTTTGTCGGGATGACAAAGACTCTTACCTTTGAGCCCGGTTTTGTGAGTTCTTTCTGAGTTCCTCTCAGGCCGGTGTTCACTTCTTTATCAAAGTCCACTCCAAGGTAGTCAAGATAGCTGCATACCTGCTCTCTTACATAGTCGTCATTCTCACCGATTCCGGCTGTGAACACGATGTCGTCCACACCGTTCATCGCTGCCGCATAGGCACCGATGTATTTTGCAACTCTGTAGGAGAACACATCCATTGCAATCTTCGCTTTCTTATCCCCATTGTTCATTGCGTCTGTCAGATCGCGGAAATCACTGGAAAGTTCGCCGGAAAGACCGAACACGCCGGATTTTTTATTCAGCACGTTCATAACGCCTTCAATGTCAAGGTTCTCTTTCTGTGCGATGAACTCCATGATCGCCGGATCAATATCTCCGGAACGGGTTCCCATCACAAGTCCCTCCAGAGGAGTCAGACCCATGGAAGTATCTACAGATTTTCCATTCATGACTGCGGTCACGCTGGATCCGTTTCCAAGGTGGCATACGATCGTCTTGAGATCTTCATAAGGTCTTCCCATCACTTCCGCAGCTTTTTTTGAAACATAGCTGTGGCTTGTCCCGTGGAACCCATAGCGTCTTACCTTATATTTTTCGTAATATTCATACGGAAGTCCGTACATATACGCTTTCTCAGGCATTGTCTGATGGAAGGCAGTATCGAATACACCCACCATCGGTGTGTTCGGCATTAATTTCTCGCAGGCAGCCACACCGATCAGGTTCGCCGGATTATGGAGAGGCGCAAGTTCGTTGCACTCTTCCACTGCCTTCTTCACCTCATCCGTGATCACAACGGAAGATGCGAACTTCTCTCCGCCGTGTACGATGCGGTGTCCTACTGCTCCGATCTCGTCCAGGCTCTTTACAACGCCCTTCTCCGGATCTGTCAGCGCCTCGATCACGTACTGGATCGCCTCTGTATGAGTCGGCATAGGCTTGTCTGATTTTTCCTTCTCCCCGCCGGCCGGCTGGTAAGTCAGGCGTCCGTCGATCCCGATTCTCTCGCAGATTCCCTTTGCCAGGACATCCTCTGTCTCTGCATTGATGAGCTGGAACTTCAAAGATGAGCTTCCGCAGTTGATTACTAATACATTCATTTTCTTTCCTCCTGCAACTTTTTCTGATATTTCTACTGTGCCTGAGCCTGTACGGATGTGATTGCCACAACGCCTACGATATCTTCAGCGCTGCATCCTCTTGAAAGGTCGTTGACCGGAGCCGCGATCCCCTGTGTAAGCGGTCCGTATGCCTCTGCCTTTCCAAGTCTCTGCACCAGTTTATATCCAATATTTCCCGCATCCAGATCCGGGAATACAAGTACGTTTGCATATCCGGCAACCGGGCTGCCCGGAGCCTTTGACGCGCCGACTTCCGGAACGATAGCCGCGTCAAGCTGCAGTTCTCCGTCCAGTTTCAGATCTGGCGCAAGCTCTTTTGCAAGTTTTGTCGCCTCTACGACCTTGTCCACATCCGGATGTTTTGCGCTTCCCTTTGTGGAGTGAGAAAGCATTGCCACGATCGGCTCTTTTCCTGTCAGCGTCTGGAAAGACTCTGCAGAAGAAATCGCGATGTTTGCCAGCTTCTCCGGATCCGGGTTCTGCTCCAGACCGGAATCTGCAAAGATAAATGTTCCGTTTGCCCCCATATCGCAGTCCGGAACAACCATCAGGAAGAATGCGGAAACCAGTTTTGTCCCCGGTTTTGTCTTCAGGATCTGAAGGCACGGACGAAGTGTATCTGCAGTGGAGTGGCATGCTCCGGAAACCATTCCGTCAGCGTCTCCCATCTTCACCATCATAACGCCATAGTACAGATAATTTGTCAGAAGAAGTTCTCTTGCCTGATCTTCCGTCATTCCCTTTTTCTGACGCAGCTCTACCAGTTTTGCAATGTAGCTGTCTGTCTTCTCGTTTGTTGCAGGGTCAACGATCTCTGCTCCGGAGATGTCGTATGTACCCTTGTTCTTCTCCACATCCTCTTTTTTTCCGACCAGGATCAGCTTTGCGATCCCCTCTTTCAGGATCTGCTCTGCCGCTTTGTAAGTCCTCTCATCTTCTGTCTCAGGAAGAACGATTGTCTTAATATCAGCTTTCGCTCTTGCCTTGATCTCATCAATAAAACCCATGATTAAAATAGCCACCTTTCATTTTTTATCACTACTGCTTTATTATAACGCAAAGGTTTTTTGTATACAAGTAAATCTATGTGCATTTTTTAATACAATATTCTGTATTTATATGGTTTTTTCTATGTTTGTCACAAAAATAACAATCTTTGTTGAAAACCCCGGCGAAACCACTCTCCGCTTATAGATTGAAAAAAGCTGTCACAATATTAAAATACACGAGGATCGTACATGTATCCAGTATCGTCGTGATCAGAGGCGCCGCCATGATAGCCGGATCAAGCCCCAGTTTCTTCGCGGTCAGCGGAAGGACACATCCTATGCATTTTGCCATCGCCACCACAGCGATCATCGTGATCCCCAGAGCCACGGCCAGCATGATATTCCGGTCATACATAATATAGATACGGATCCCGTTTACCACAGAAAGCAGTACTCCCACGATCAGAGCGATCCGGATCTCCTTAAAGATCACCCGGAAAATATCCCTGAACTCGATTTCTCCGACAGCAAGGCCTCGAATGACAAGGGTGGAACTCTGAGAGCCGCAGTTTCCTCCCGTTCCCATCAGCATAGGGATAAAAGTGATCAGCACCGGCATTACCGCCATGGCATTCTCATAATATCCCAATATCTCTCCTGTCACAGTCGCCGAGAGCATCATGAGCATGAGCCAGAGAGACCGGTTCTTCGCATGCTGGAAAACAGAAGTGCCGAAATAGGAATCCTCGTTAGGGCTTACACCGGCCATGATACTGATATCCTCTGTGGTCTCATCCTGCAGTACCAGCATGGCATCGTCAACGGTTACGATCCCAACGAGACAGTCCTCGTGATCGATGATCGGAATCGCCACCAGGCCGTACTTGTTGATCATATTCGCCACGTACTCCTGATCATCCAGTGTCCTTGCGTAAAGTACATTCTCATCCATGATCTCTTCGATCTTTCTGGATTCCCCTGCGGTCAGAAGATCTTTTACATCCACGATGCCGATCAGCTTCTTTTTCTCCGTGACATAACAGGTATATATCGTCTCCTTGTTGATTCCGACCTGCCGGATCTTCAGTATCGCATCTGCTACGGTCATTTCCTTCCGAAGGCTGATATACTCAATATTCATGATACTGCCCGCACTGTCTTCCGGGTACTGGAGAAGAGCATTGATCTTTGCCCTCGTATCTTCATCCGTCGCCATCAGGAGACGGTCCACCACATTTGCAGGCATCTCCTCCAGGACGTCCACCGTATCGTCCACGTACATCTCTTCCATGACTTCTTCCAGCTCGGAATCCGTCAGGGCGTTGATCAGGTCCTCACGCATGTCGCTGTCCATATCTGTGAAGACTTCTGCCGCCTCTTCCTTGGCCAGCAGCCGGAACACAAGGATCCGCTCCTTTTTGTCCAGTTCGTCGAAGGCATCCACTATGTCCACAGGATGAACAGACTCCAGTTCTTCCTTCAGTTTTTTATAATCATGCCTGTCCAAAAGCTCTGCCATCTGTTCTGCGTCAAATTTTCTCTCCTGCGCCATATCTGCACCCTCTTTACAGTATTTTCCAACCGCATGGCTGGAATTTTTCCTATAAGAATCCATCTTTTTATAGTATAATGGTTTGGAAAATGATATACAAGGAGATTATTATGAAAATTGTCGGACTGATCGCAGAATATAATCCGTTTCACAACGGACACCTCTATCATATAGAAGAAGCGAAACGGATCACCGGGGCAGATGCCGCGGTGGTGGTCATGAGCGGGGACTATGTCCAGCGGGGTACTCCCGCCATCATGCCCAAACGGCTCCGGGCAGAGATGGCGCTCCGCTGCGGCGCCGGCGCGGTCTTCGAGCTCCCTGTCTGCTACTCCACCGGAAGCGCGGAATACTTTGCCCGGGGTGCGGTCTCCCTGCTGGACAGGCTGGGCGTCGTGGATTCCATCTGTTTCGGAAGCGAATGCAATGATCTGGAAGCCATGCAGAAGACGGCAGACCTCCTCCTGCGGGAGCCCCCGGACTATCAGGAAATACTCCGCCGGCATCTCAGACAGGGGACACCCTTTCCTGCGGCAAGACAGGAAGCTGTCACAGAATATACCGGAGACGGCAGAGCCGCCCGGATTCTGAGGGAACCAAACAACATACTGGGGATCGAGTACCTGAAAGCCCTGAAAAAGACAGGAAGCTCTATGAAACCGTACACGATCTTGCGCCGTGGGGCAGGTTATCATGACAGAGAACTTGCAGGAGAATTCAGTTCCGCCTCTGCCATCCGCTCCCTTCTTGCTTACTCCGGCTCCTCCCTGCGCGCGGAACAGACGGCCGGTGCGTTTGACAACACACCTTTTTCCCGTATTCTGGATGATCTGGAAAACCAGGTGCCTTCCGTCTGCCTTGCGCTGCTCAGAGATTATCACAGAGTCCAGTATCCCATATACCAGAACGATTTCTCTCTTCTCCTGAAATACAAACTTCTGAACAAAAGTCCGAAAAGCCTGATCCGGTATATGGACGTCTCTGAAGAACTGGCAAACCGGATCTGTGCCCGCCTGAATGATTTCTTTAATTTCAAACAGTTTTCCGAACTTCTGAAGACCCGGGAGATGACCCGGACCCGGATTGACCGTGCTCTGCTCCATATCATGCTGGGCATCAAGAAAAAAAATGTTCAGGAATTCATGGACGGAGGATTCCATTTCTACGCGCGGCTGCTGGGAGTCCGGAAAGATCAGAGCAGAATTCTTTCGGAGATATCAGAAAAGGGGACTGTCCCTCTTCTCTCCAGACTTTCCGGGGACAACATTCTGTCAGAGACCGGGCGCAGAATGCTCCGGCACGATATCCTCGCCTCCAATCTTTATACCTCTGTTGTGACGGATAAATACCGTACTGCATTCCAAAATGAATACAAACAGGCGCTCATAAAAATATGAGCGCCTGTTTGACTTTCTGTCCTGCCCCCGAACTAATCCTGTTCCAGAGATCTCTTTCTCGTGATCGTCACCTTCTCATCATAGCATGTAAATATCTCATCCACCTGATTTTTATCCATCTTCGGAGTGAGGATACTGACCACCGGAACGACCACAAGCCCTGCTGCCATTGCTGCCGCGCCCGCATTGATGGAAGATTCGATATAACCGATAAACATATTGGATACGGTGATGCCGATTCCGACAGCAAACCCCGCCCACACGCCTGACCGGGTCACTCCCTTCCAGTACAGGCCGTACAGAAACGGCGCGAGGAATGCTCCCGCCAGAGCGCCCCAGGAAATCCCCATAAGCTGGGCGATAAACGTCGGCGGATCCAGTGCGATCACAACAGATACCGCCAGGAAGAACACGATCAGAATCTGCATGGTCACGATCTGCTTTTTCTCACTCATGTTTTTCATCACGTTGTCCTTCAGAAGGTCCAGCGTCATAGTGGAGCTGGACGTCAGCACAAGAGAGGAAAGAGTGGACATGGAAGCGGACAGCACCAGAACCACCACGATGCCGATCAGGATATCCGGAAGAGCGGACAGCATATACGGGATAATACTGTCATATACCACAGCGCCCGTCTCATCATAAATCTCCGGAGAGTCGAAAAGTCGTCCGAATCCCCCAAGGAAATAGCAGCCTCCTGACACGACCACTGCAAACAGAGTGGAGATGACCGTGCCTGTATTGATGGATTTTTCATCCTTTATCGCATAGAATTTTCCGATCATCTGCGGAAGTCCCCAGGTTCCCAGAGACGTAAGGATAACGACTCCAAGAAGATTCAGAGGATCCGGTCCGAAAAAGGATGTAAATGCTCCCGGCTGGCCCTGAGTTACAGCCACGTCGCTTTCGATCTGAGCCATCTCCGATATCGCGTTCATGAACCCCCCCTGACCGCTCAGCACTGCGGCAATGACCGCCACGATCCCTGCCAGCATGATGATACCCTGGATAAAATCATTGATGGCAGTCGCCATATATCCGCCAAGGATCACGTAGAGCGCCGTGAACACTGCCATGGCAATGACACACCAGGTATATGGAATGTGGAAAGCCATCTCAAACAGGCGTGAAAGACCATTGTACACTGAAGCCGTATACGGGATCAGGAATACAAAAACAATTATGGACGCTGTGATCTTCAGCGCCTTACTGTCATATCGCGCTCCAAAGAAATCAGGCATGGTCTTTGAACCTAAATGCTGGGTCATGACTTTGGTCCTTCTCCCAAGAATTACCCATGCCAGAAGACTTCCGATGACCGCGTTGCCGATCCCGATCCAGGTACTTGCGATCCCGTATTTCCATCCGAACTGCCCCGCATATCCTACAAAGACAACTGCGGAAAAGTAGGACGTCCCATAGGCGAACGCCGTCAGCCACGGTCCTACGGATCTGCCGCCCAGCACAAAGCCGTCCACGCTGGTGACATGACGCCGGGAATAAACTCCGACAGCCACCATGACCGCAAAAAATACGACAAGCAAAAAAATCTTAATCCCCATTTCTCTCTACCTCTCTTTCGCTTTAAAGCGTTACACTTTAAAGCAATAAAGTTTATGACCATAGAATAACACGGGCATAACACCCGTGTCAACTAAAACTTTACCATATTTGCGGGCTACGGTTTATGCCGTATTTCCGCTATTTCATCTTCGCCACTCTGTCCTGGATTGTCTTATTAAAGTTCTCGATCCTTCTGCTGTAAGGTTCATTCATATACTTTGAATTCAGCATAAAATCAGC
>DWVT01000018.1 GCA_019120075.1 Candidatus Mediterraneibacter excrementigallinarum | reverse complement strand
ATAGTATAGTCGATTTTTCAAAAAATAGCAATGAACTATTTTTAAAATATGATGAAATGGGGAGAACCATATGCATAAATTGAAGTCTCTATTTCAATAGCTCATCATAACTTGTCTCCAGGCAGTCCCGGATGCCTCGGAGTTGTGTCCCTGTGATATGCTGGATTCCTCTTTCGATTTTTACCAGCGTTTCCCGTGTCATATTCAAGCCCTGGAGCTGGAGCATACGGACAAGTTCAGTCTGTCCAATTCCTTTTTCTTTTCTGATGCGGCGGATATTCCCGCCAATGTCAATACCAGTCTGCTTGATTTTTTGTTCCATGCGATAAAACTCCTTGTGTGGACTAGAATGAGTCCGATTTTCCTTTATCTTATCGGCATGGAATGATACAATGGGACTAGAATGAGTCCACTTTTGAAGATGATAACGGAAATTGTAATACAGAAATGCTTACTTTAATTCACCATGTTTATGTTCGTGCTGTGCGATAGCCTGGCGGATCAGATATAGGATCTCACCATTCATGGAGCGTCCGTCAAACTCTGCAAGGCTTTTCAGCTTCTTGTGCGTTTCTGAGTCAATGCGTAAACCGATATGTTTATCTTTATCCATAATACCTCCTGTCTAGTACATTTAAGTACAAAATAAGTTCGTTAGGATAAGTACATTTTAAGTACAGGTAGTGATATGATGTGATAAATGGACTTGTTTTAAGTACACTAAATTTTGGGAGGGGAAACAGGATGCAGGAGAAAGGGAAAAAGAAATATTACCGGATCAGGGCGGGGCTGTTCTGGCTGATGATCGGTGGGTTTGTACTGTTGCTTTTGGGGGTGTATTTTAAGGATGAACTGTATGAAAAGTGGCTCAGAAGCGGAGGTATGGAGAATGTCAGCTATGAGGGAGTCCAATCCGCACTTGAGGATCAGGGAAGCTGTTATCTTTGCGGGAGCAGCGATTACAGTCTGATAGATTATTACCGGAAATTTGATACGATAGGATTGATTTCGCTTAATGACTGGTATGTGTTGGACTTTCGCTTGAAATGCCATGACGAAAACGGAAACGAAGTGAATGGAGAAGATGGAACTTCGACAAGTTTTGGAAATACCGGAGAAATTATTTATTCCACAGAAAGTAATTTCCGAGGCACAATGGCTTCCATAGAGGTAACACTTCCGTAGGATTATCAGATGAAAACAGAGACAATCCGGGGACATCTCTGTCAGAAATGCTTGAATAAAGTGCTGGAATCTTTGGAGTTCCGCAAATGGAAATACGAAAAGAAAGAGGCAGTTCCGCTCTGCCTGGTGGATTTTAAAACGTTGGAAATCTATTCTCTTCAGGACTGGCACCGGGGCTGTCGGATACAGAATTATTGGGTGGAGATAGAACCGGATGGGAATAAAATCACCGTGGAAGCATATACCATTCCGGATCAGAAGGAATAGGAAGTTGTTGTGGGAAGAAATGGGATTTCGTGTTACAATGAACTCTAGTTGAAAGAATGGCCGGATGGGAGAGTGTGAGCTTGAAAGATAGTGAATTAAGCAGGAAAGCCCATGCTGCGGTTTACCACCAATGCCAGCGGCGGGGCTATGCCGCACCGGTGGATGTGCTGATGGAGATTGGCGTACTGCCAAAACAGAAATATGAAGAATGGCGTTTCGGGAAAATCCCGTATTTGGAGCAGGTATGCACCTGCAATCTCCGGAAGCTTTCTGTAATCATGGGGCAGATCCGGCGATATGCGCAAAAGACAGGATTGAAGCCGTCTTTTTGCTATTATAAGCGGTGGGGCGTAAAGAAAAAGCATGGACACAGGCCGGTGATCCTGCTCCGTTTCAGCAAGAGCGGAAAGCCAGAGATTGAGAAAGCATATGCGACTCACTATGTAGATATCAAGAAAATCGAACAACTGAAAAAGGATACACAGGATAGGCCCACGGAGTAAAGAAAAATCTCAGTGGGCCTTCTGATATAAGGCAGAGATTTAGGAGCGTGTACTTTCTCGTTCCTGCGCTGTCTGCCGGGAGCGGTCTTTCCCCAGAAATGTGTCGATGTTTGTCTGGACAATATGCAGTTCCTTTTCATATTCCCGGAGGTTTCGGTATGCTTCGTACTGGCTGCTTTTCCGTGCAGCCAGCTTTTCTTTTTCTGCTTTCAACAGTTTCATGGAAGGCAGTTTTCCATCTTCTGAATGTTCTTTCAGTATTTTCCGGGCAGTTTCATACAGAGTGATCTCCGTCTGGTGTTCCAGCCGGAACTTCTTCTTATTCTTGCAGGTAAGAAATTCCCGGTACACTGATTTGTTAGCCAGATATTGCCCTGTATAATGAATTTGTTCGTTGACCTCACGAAGTTTCTTTTCCGTAGAACGGAGTGTTTTTCGCATCTCGGTGGTCTGTGCCTGTGCCTCATCAAAAGCGGCTTTCAGATCATCTTCCGTATCGTAACCATGCTCTTGAATATAGGCCACTGTTTTCGCCATCTGCTGTAAATTAGACAACCGGACTTTCCTGGCATAAGAAGAATTTGCCTGCGCTTTTGCACAATTCTGCAGATCAATCACAAGCCGGAGTTCGGATTTGATAAAGACGAAAGCAGGCAGGTCGTTCTGATTCGCAAAGGCAGATGGTTTATCGGATGTATCCGGCTCAGGTGACAGGTTCTGGTGGCATTTGGAATTTTTCTCCCATACAGACAGCAGATATTCTTTTTCATACCGTGTTCCCAGGTTTCTGCCCGTAATGTATTTCCCACGCTCCGGATGGAGATAGCTGAACCGCCTACGGCTGATCTTGAGTGAAATATGATAGTTGTCTAAAAGCTGCTTTTGAAATTCTTCCAGACTGCGGGCGGAAGCGGCGGCTTCCTCAATGGCGTTTCGGAGGAAATCTTTCTGGGTTTCAAATTTCGTTTTGCGTGGTGTGATGCCGCCGGCAGTCATTTCCCGATTTAATGTATCCAGCTTTTTCTGCCCTCTGCGCTGTGCGTGATATTCTCGGTCAGTGACTTTCCTTTCCGCAGGAGAGAGCAGGTCAACCTGGTGCAGTTGCTCTCTGTGGCACAAATCCATCACATCCTGTTTCAGATAGGAAAGATAATCATTCGTAAGATGATGTTTATAGCCAGCACGGGAATCGCATGGCCGTTCCATGAAATCCTGACGTTCCACATCATGTTTCCGCAGGCTATTGATAACGATATGCACATGAATGTTGCCACTCTGATTGTGTCCGTCTGTATGAGTGCAGACTAAAGCCTGATGGCCGGGAAAATTTTTCCGGGCATACTCCAGACCGAGCTGCTGCGCTCGTTCTCCGGTCAATCCGCTTTCCTCCGTGTCCTTCGGATCAAAACTTAAAATATAGTGATGAGATTTGATCTCATCAAAGGTCTGGTTCTTACGGTATTGTGCATTTAGTTCTTTACATTCCATATCAAAGGTAAAGGAATCACAGTTGATGCCGTCCAGATAATATTCCTCCCTGGGGATTAGTCTGCCATTTTCATCAAGAATCGGTTTCATGGTATCCTCGTTATATTGAAACATCAGATAGCGCTGGGTCTCCCCGTAATCCGCATTTTTACTAGCGATATGCTTCAGGATTGCCATGAAAAAAATCTCCTTTCGTAACAGCACTATCGCTCGGAGGGTGGGATAGAAAGTCTCCTGCCATTCTCAGAACTTCGTACTTCATCTCATAAATGTCAGAAATTCCCTGGTTAATTCTTTTGCGCATTTCCTGTGAATGGATACCGCCACTGTTAAAATGGCGGGCGATCTGATTAAGGTTACTTCCGATTTTGCCAAACTCTGCGATTAGCTTTTTCAATTCCGGTAGCTCTGCCACAATTTCATATTTTACTTTTACTGGTTTTCCTGTAACTTGTTTTCGGATATATTCTGCAAGAGGAAGCCGTGCGGCTTCTGCATAGAATAGGAGACGTTCATACTCTGCGTCTGTGAAGCGGAGCATCACTGGATGGGTGCGCCTCAGTTCCTTTTCTTTTTTCGGTCTAGCCATAAAATCCCTTTCTACTAAAATTTGTATTCATA
>DWVT01000017.1 GCA_019120075.1 Candidatus Mediterraneibacter excrementigallinarum | reverse complement strand
GTGCTGGAGTGAAGGGAGCTCTGCTGATATCTTAATATTTCTTTAAAAACAGAGAGAATAATTTTTAATATTAGTTATGATTCCTGGAAGTCAGTTGTTTTTCCTTTGTCTGAATGATATTTTGTTTTCAGAAGCAAGGCGGCAGATTTACAGAAGAGGGAAGAATGAAAAGAATTGACGGAAATGGAAAAAGAGATTGTGATACAGGGATATGTCGTGTCAGAAAAATGCGGCGGCTCAGGAGAAGGAGAAGACGCCTGACCCTGCTGATATTCCTTGTACTGCTGATCCCTGCAGGAGTGACAGTGTTGTATCTGAATTTGTTTCCGGTCTTTTTGAAGAACAGAGCAGCAGGAAATGAGACGGCAGGGCGGCTTGGCGTAATTGGAAATGTCCGCCCTGGTTTCAGAAAAAAAACGGGAGAGTTTTTCAAAAAGCAAGAAGATACTTTGAAAGAGACAGAACTGACGCAGGTAAAAGCCGGGAAGGATACCGGAATCACCGGAACAGAGGCGCGGAAGGAAAAGGTGGTTTATCTTACCTTTGACGACGGACCGTCCGCCAATACGGAGAAAGTCCTGGATATCCTGAAGAAAGAGAATGTAAAAGCGACGTTTTTTGTTACGGGAAACAATCCGAAGTACAACCATCTGATGAAACGTGCAAAGGAGGAAGGACATGCCATCGGACTCCACACATATACGCATGATTACAGCAAAGTTTATTCCTCCGAAGAAGCTTATTTTGATGACCTTCAGAACATATCGGATCTGGTGGAGAAGGTGACAGGAGAGAAAACAAAAATTTTACGTTTCCCGGGAGGCTCCAGCAATCTGGTCAGCGCGAAGTATACGAAGGGGATTATGAGCAGTCTGACGAAAAGGGTGAAGGAAAAAGGGTACCAGTATTTTGACTGGAACTGTGATTCCACAGATGCTGCCGGGAACAATGTGCCGGTGGAGAGACTGGTGAAGAATGCATCTTCCGGACAGGGTGAACAGATCAATGTCCTGATGCATGACACTGATGCAAAGGACACGACGGTGGAGGCTCTTCCGCAGATCATCAAATCTTATCGGAGCAGGGGATATGTTTTCCAGGCATTGACTGAAAAATCCTTTGCACCCCGGCACAAGGTAAATAATTAAAGAAGGCAGAATGAAAGAAATCCCGCAGAGCAGGCACGGCACGTGAGGTGCCGGGAGAACTCTGCGGGAACAATTTTATGTTTTTACAGTTCCGAAGTCGGGAAGGGCTGCCTGCGGCGGAGATCAGAACCGGAAATCCCTCCGGTTGTCCTGCTCGATCAGACGGAGGTTTTCAAGCACGACCTTTCTCACCTTCTCGCTTGGCACGTTGAGCACTTCTTTGTCGATCAGCTTATCACCGATGGCTCTGGTCTCCGGGGAAGCATAATCCATCAGATACTCCTTCAGGGTCATAAGGGCGTTGGGGTGACAGCAGTTCTGGATCTGTCCGCTCTTGCAGAGGGACATGAAGCGGTCACCGGTGCGGCCTTCCCTGTAACATGCGGTACAGAAGCTGGGGATGTAATCCATCTCCATGAGCCAGCGGACCACCTCGTCAAGGGTACGGTTGTCGCTGACGTCGAACTGCTCGGAGCTTTCGTCCTCGGGTTCTGGCTCGTAGTATCCGCCCACGCTGGTGCGGGAAGCCCCGCTGATCTGGGAGATACCAAGGTGCAGCGCTCTTTCCCGGCAGTTCTTGCCTTCGCGGGTGGAGATGATCATGCCGGTGTATGGAACGGCAATGCGGATACATGCGATGATCTTTAAGAAGGTATCGTCGTCGATGCCGTTATCGAATTCCTCCGGGTTGATGTCGTCAGCATGTTTCAGCCTGGGAACGCTGATGGTATGCGGACCTACGCCGAAGGCTGCCTCAAGGTGCTCGGCGTGCATGAGCAGTCCGGCAAATTCGTAGCGGTATTTGTCGAGACCGAAGAGGACGCCCAGACCTACATCATCGATGCCGCCTTCCATTGCGCGGTCCATGGCTTCTGTGTGATAGTTGTAATCGTGCTTCGGTCCTGTGGGATGAAGTTCCAGATAGCTCTCCTTGTGATAGGTCTCCTGGAAGAGGATGTAGGTGCCGATGCCGGCTTCCTTCAGCAGGCGGTAGTTGTCCACGGTGGTTGCCGCAATGTTGATGTTGACGCGGCGGATGGCGCCGTTTTTATGTTTGATCCCATAGATCGTCTTGATGGACTCCAGGTAATAGTCCATGGTGTTGCGGACTGGATCCTCCCCAGCTTCCAGAGCAAGGCGCTTATGTCCCATATCCTGAAGGGCGATCACTTCCCGGCGGATATCATCCTGGGAAAGCTGCTTTCTCGGGATGTGCTTGTTCTTTACGTGATAGGGGCAGTAGGTACAGCCGTTGATACAGTAGTTGGACAGGTACAGTGGCGCAAAAATGACGATACGGTTTCCGTAGAAGTCTTTTTTGATCTGCTCGGCAAGTTTGTAGATTTCCTGGTTCTTTTCTTCAATAGGACAGGCGAGCAGAACAGAAGCCTCTCTGTGGGACAGGCCTTTTCTCTTTTTTGCCTTCTCGATGATGGCGTCAATGAGTTTGATATTTTCCTTGTTTTCGTCTGCGTATGCGAGAGTCTCGAGGATCTCTTCGTGATTGATAAAATCATCTGCGCATTTTGAATTCACATCATACATAGTAGTGTTTCCTCCTTTATATGTATCATTTTTCAGTTTTTAATATTTTTTCTTATTGTGATGAGACCGGATTTTCTGTGTTCAGCGAGTCTCCCCGGGAGACGGCGATATGGTAACCGATGGCATGAAAGCGCGCGTCCAGGCTTTTCAGGCTTTCTGCAGCCTCATCTCCGGTACAGAGCTTGTTGTCGTACAGAAGATAATTTTCTCTTACCTGGGCAGGGGAGAGATTGGGCATGACCACATTTGCCCCGGCAAGGATCCCCTGTTCCCGGCCGTCTTCCGCGATGGTGCCCAGCGCTGTGGTGGCGGGCAGCAGGACTTTGGGAAGCATGAGACGGATCAGCCCTAGCATGAAGACTGTGAGTTCCAGCGTCCCGGCGGGCTGGCCGGCAAAGGGAGTGTCGTGATGGGGGATGAACGGTCCGATTCCCACCATCTGGGGATTCAGCTCTTTCAGGAAGAGCATGTCGTCAGCCAGGTTCTCTGCGGTTTGGTACGGGGAGCCTACCATGAAGCCTGTCCCTACCTGATAGCCCAGCTCCTTTAAGTCCCAGAGACATTTCTGGCGGTGGGACGCACTCAGAGAAGCTGGATGGAGCCGGGAATAATGAGCAGAGTCGTAAGTCTCGTGGCGGAGAAGGTATCGGTCTGCTCCGGCCTCAAAGAACCGTCTGTAACTCTCTCTGGGAAGTTCCCCGATGGAAAGAGTGATCGCGCAGTCAGGAAAACGCTGCCGGATTCCGGAGACGATATCTGTCATCCGGTCTTCCGTGAACCATCCGTCCTCGCCGCCCTGGAGGACAAAGGTGCGGAAGCCGAGACGGTATCCGTTTTCGCAGCAGGAAAGAATCTGATCTTTGGTCAGTCGGTAGCGGACCGCGTTTTTATTGCTTTTGCGTATGCCGCAGTAATAGCAGTCGTTCCGGCAGTAGTTGGTAAATTCGATCAGCCCCCGGATATAGATGTCCTTTCCGTAGTAACGGATCCGGGCCTTTCGGGCGCGGGCGAAAAGATATTCTGAAATCACCGGCGTCCGGCCGTGGATCAGGGCAGCCCATTCTGTACGGGTCAACGCGCGGGTCTGTTCCAGTTTATCAATGAGGGAAATCCCTTCTGATTCTGAGACGGCAGAGATCACGGGGAGCCCGGAATCAGTATGTCCTGAAGTGCTCATATGTTTTTCCCGTAGATGGTCTTTGTGCTCACGCCCGGCAGCATTCCCAGTTTACCGGAGAGAGCGCTGATGATATTGTTCGGAGCGTCCATTGCCACGCTGATGACATGGATGCCTTTTTCCCTGTAGGGAATTCCCATTCTGCCGATGACATAATCCCCGTATTCACTGAGCAGATGGTTCAGCTCGTCGACGGATTCCCGGGTCTCAAGAATGATGCCGATGAGCGCGATTCGTGTTTCCATATGGTGTCCTCCTTGTAAATATCTTTTGTGTGTCATGGCCGGGGAGAGCAAAGCAGGGCTCACCGGCGGGACACTGGAAAAGCGTTTTACAGGGTGCAGGAAATAAAAAGACCTGCAGCATAAAAGCGCAGGTATACCAAAAGAAAGAGGAAGGATATCCCTCTTTGAGATCATTTTCGATATGAATGCGCCTTTTTACGTAGGAACTCCCTCTGAGGAGCCCTTTGTAGTCAGAACGAAATTCCTCACTCAGTATAACACATGAGGGGGAGCACCACAATGTTTTCCGGTGTGAA
>DWVT01000016.1 GCA_019120075.1 Candidatus Mediterraneibacter excrementigallinarum | reverse complement strand
TGTGGGCGACGACATACAAGGCGGCACAATGATACTCCCGCGTTGAACACCCTCAAAGTATTGCGCGGCGCACCCATAAGCATGGGCCGGGGTGAAACTCCCGTGAGGTTGCAGCTAACAACCGCCCGTTTCAGCCTTATTTCTCATATCGTACAAGCCGGAGCGCATATTCTGTACTATGCCGCTAACCGGGAGGGAAAGAAGATGATTACCAAGTTACAACTTCAACAAATGAGAAATGTTGATATTACACAGGTTGACCGCAGCACTTTGGTTGATATTCGTAATATCCATATTGACAGTTCTTTGCCAGCAGCAAAAAAAATGCAAAGCTACTTGGAGCAGATCGTCAATCCGTATTGTTTTCTTTGCGGCGATACGCCCGTAAGAATACGGTTTGTCGCAGAGGATAGAACGCTAAAGCAATCATTGTGCGATTACTTTTTAAGTCTGAAATAACCGCCGACTTTCCCTAACTCTATGGGTAAGACCTTGTGATTACGGGGCGAAAATGGTATAATTAACTCGTAATTATAGGGGGAAAGGAGGTATAATGCCCCGCATACGCAAAGACAAAATGGCACGCAGTTATGCAGAGCCGTTTTGGAAAATTGGGCTATACATTCGACTATCCAGAGAGGACGACAACGAGGACGAAAGCGAGAGTGTTATCAACCAAGAAAAGATACTCCGCGACTTTGTAGACAGCTATTTTGAGCCGGGAACCTATGTGATTGTAGACGTGTTTGCCGACGACGGATTGACAGGCACCGACACAGCGCGACCAAACTTCAAACGGCTTGAGGGCTGCATTGTCCGAAAAGAAGTAAACTGCATGATTATCAAATCCCTTGCACGCGGTTTCCGCAACCTTGCCGACCAGCAAAAGTTTTTAGAGGAGTTCATACCCATTAACGGTGCAAGGTTTATTTGCACAGGCACACCATTTATTGACACTTACGCAAATCCCCATTCTGCAAGCGGCCTTGAAGTACCTATTAGGGGAATGTTCAACGAGCAGTTTGCCGCGACCACTTCCGAAGAAATCCGCAAAACATTCAAGATGAAACGGGAGCGCGGCGAGTTCATAGGCGCGTTTGCCCCTTACGGCTACAAGAAAGACCCAAACGACAAAAACAGCTTGATTGTAGATGAAGAAGCAGCGGAGGTTGTCAAAAGCATTTACCATTGGTTTGTCAATGAGGGGTACAGTAAAATGGGGATTGCAAAGCGGCTTAACCAAATGGGAGAGCCGAACCCCGAAGCCTATAAGAAGAAAAAAGGCTTTAAGTATAACAACCCTAATTCCGACAAAAACGATGGTTTGTGGTCTGCCAGCACGATTGTAAGGATATTGCAAAATGAAGTTTATACGGGCGTAATGGTGCAAGGCCGTAATCGCGTAATAAGCTACAAAGTACACAAGCAGATCAACGTCCCCGAAGAAGAATGGTTTGTCGTCCCCAACACACACGAAGCGATTATTGACAGGGAAACATTCGAGAAAGCGCAAGCCCTACATAAGCGCGACACAAGGACAGCCCCCGGCAAACAGGAAGTCTATCTCATGTCCGGCTTTGTCCGTTGCGCGGATTGCAAAAAGGCCATGCGGCGCAAAACCGCCCGCGATATTGCCTACTACTCTTGCCGCAGCTACACCGATAAGAAGATTTGCAGCAAACATTCTATCCGGCAAGACAAGTTGGAAAACGCGGTATTGGCAGCGTTGCAAATGCAAATTGCCCTTGTAGATCGGCTTGCAGAAGAAATTGAACGGATTAACAACGCGCCTGTTATCAACCGGGAAAGCAAGAGATTATCCCATTCCTTGAAACAGGCAGAGAAGCAGCTAAAACAGTACAATGACGCTTCCGATAGCTTGTACCTTGATTGGAAAAGCGGTGAGATTACCAAAGAGGAATACCGCCGCTTGAAAGGCAAGATTGCAGAACAGATACAACAGCTTGAAGCGAACATCTCCTATCTGAAAGAGGAAATGCAGGTAATGGCTGATGGTATCGGAACCGACGACCCGTATCTAACCGCCTTTCTGAAATACAAAAACATTCAGAGCCTTAACCGCGGGATTATGGTTGAACTCGTAAAAGCGGTTTGGGTGCATGAGAACGGGGAAATAACGGTTGACTTCAATTTTGCCGACGAGTACCAGCGAATTATTGATTACATCGAGAATAACCACAACGTTATCCGAGTGATTGAGAACAAGGCAATCTAACGGCTTGCCTATTCAACACAAAGGAAAATCTAATGTTGTGCATAAATAAACGGCTCTACTGGTCCGACCGGTCCAACAGGTCTGACGGGTCCCAGCGGAGCGACAGGAGTGACAGGCCCAACCGGTCCAACCGGCCCGACTGGTCCGACCGGTCCCACGGGCCCCACAGGCCCCACGGGAGCCACTGGAAGCGATGGGGAAGACGGCGTTACTGGCGCTACAGGAACAGCGGCTACGTTGCAGGTGGGTTCTGTGACTACAGGAGAGCCGGAAGAGGAAGCTCAGGTTACGAACAGCGGTGATGAGAGCAATGCGATTTTTGATTTTGTGATTCCCCGCGGACAGACAGGGACAGACGGAGTTCCGGGAAATGACGGAGCAACCGGCCCAACCGGGGCGACGGGTCCGACAGGTCCAACAGGTCCCAGCGGAACGACAGGAGCAACAGGTCCGACAGGTCCAACAGGTCCGACAGGTCCCAGCGGAGCGACGGGATCAACAGGTCCTAAAGGTTCCACAGGATCAACGGGAGCAACCGGACCGACTGGCGCAACGGGTCCGAAAGGTGCTACAGGAGCGACCGGACCAAAAGGAGCAACCGGAACCTGTTCCTGCAAGGCACCGGATCTGCTGTCAGCCTATTCCACACCGCCGCAGTCTGGGAAGAGCGGTACAGTGCTGATCTTTGACAGGAATGCAGTGATAAACGGCTCCTCGATCTCTCATACGCAGAACAGCGGGACATTTACGATACAACAGACAGGTTTTTATCAGGTTTCATTCCACGGAACACTGGCACCGGCGAGCGGCTCCGCATTTCCTCTCACAGTTTCCCTCTATCTGCAGCAGCAGGGAACACAGGTGCCCGGAACAGCGGTGCAGCATACTTTCCACACATCGACAGATTCAGCAAATGTGGCATTTTCACAGATCATCCAGGTGACGACAGTTCCCACTACGATCCAGGTGATCGGACAGGGAACGGGGTATTTTTATGGTCCCATCTCTATGTCCATCAATAAACTGGGATCATAGGAGAATGGCAGTTACAGTGGATGATATTCAGGAGGCAAAGATCAGAGAGGCGGTCCCGGGAAATCCGGGGCCGCGCTTTCGTTGACACTTTTTCCCGCCTGAAGTATACTCAGAGGAGCATTCCGAATGGAAAAGGAGATGACAAAATGTTTCGCGAGATGAGAAGAAAACGTCAGCAGCTTTCACAGGCAGAATGTGCGGAGATCTTTGAGAGAGGAACTTCCGGGGTTCTTGCCCTGTGCGGGGATGAAGGATATCCGTATGCAGTTCCCATAAGTTATTTTTACGAGGACGGCAAAATCTATTTTCACAGTGCAAAGAGCGGACACAAGATCGACTCTGTAAAAAGGGAGGAGAAGGCATCCTTCTGTGTTATCGATCAGGACAGGATCATCCCGGAAGAATATACCACATATTTCAGAAGCGCGATTGCTTTTGGAAAGATCCGGATCCTGGAAAAGGATGAGGAGAAGCGGGGAGCGATCGAGAAACTGGCGGTAAAATACGCTCCGGAAGAAAGTGATGAGAGCCGCAGCCGCGCCATTGAGCGGGAGTGGAAACCGTTGTGTATGCTTGAAATGAAAGTGGAGCATATGACCGGGAAAGAAGCCATCGAACTTGTAAGAAACTGACGAAATGGAGGAATGACATATGAAATACGATTTTACTTCGATCATGGACCGAAGAGGCAAAGATGCTCTGGCTATTGACAGCGTAGGACAGAAAATGTGGGGCAGTGAGCCTGACCAACCGAAAGAGGGATTCGATTTTATCCCCATGTGGGTGGCGGATATGAACTTTCCGACCTGTCCGTCAGTCACAGAAGCGGTCATAAAGAGAGTGCAGCATCCGGCATTCGGATATTTCCGTCCGACAGAAGAGTACTATGACTCAATTATTCGGTGGCAGAAAGAGCATTTCGGAGTGACGGGACTGAAGAAGGAATACATCGGCTATGAGAACGGAGTACACGGATGCGTGACCAGCGCGGTCCAGGTCCTCTCTCAGCCGGGGGACAGGATCCTGCTCCACAGTCCTTTTTATCTTGGATTCTCCGATGACATTGAGGGACTGGGACGCAGGTCGGTCTACAGCCCTTTGAAAAAGGACGAGAACGGGATCTTGCGGATGGACTATGAGGACATGGACCGGAAACTGAAGGAGAACAACATTCACCTTGCGATCTTCTGCTCCCCTCACAATCCATGCGGCCGGGTATGGGAGCGATGGGAACTGGAGCGTGCAATGGAAGTCTACGAGGCCAATGACTGCTATGTCATCAGCGATGAGATCTGGGCGGATCTGACCTATCCCGGATATCAGCATACTCCGACCCAGACGGTCAGTGACTGGGCAAAGGAACATGTGGTGGCTGTCTATGCGCCCAGCAAGACGTTCAATCTTGCAGGGATGATCGGAAGCTTTCATGTGATCTACAGTAAATATCTGAGGGATCGGATCTGCAGCTATTCACATGCCACCCATTACAATGAAATGAATGTTCTCTCCATGCATGCTCTGATCGGGGCTTATCAGCCGGAAGGATATGAGTGGCTGGAAGAACTTCGGACCGTATTGGAGGGAAATGCCCGGTTCGCGGTAGATTTTATCCGGGATCATTTCCCGGGAGTGAACGTGTCCATGCCTCAGGGCACTTACATGATCTTTCTGGACTGTACAGATTACTGCCGGAGGGCAGGGATGACCATTGACGAACTGATCCGGGCAGGATGGAGCGTCGGTGTGGGCTGGCAGGATGGGAGAGCCTTCGGCGGTCCCTGCCATATCCGGATGAATCTGGCTTCACCTCTGTCCAGGATCCGTGAGGCCTTCGAACGATTGGAGAAATATGTGTTCACGGCATAAAATTTTTCAGTTCTCTGATAAATTGTTCTGCGATAGGAGTAAAAATCTGGTTCTTTTTCCAGATCAGGTACATATTCGTCTTAAGAGAAGGGGAGAGCGGCCGGAAGACCAGCCCGCTCTCCCTGCTCGTATCTACCAGATGTTCGAATGTCAGTAGATATCCAAGTCCCTCACGGACAAAAACAGATCCGTTGTAGGACAGTCGGAAGGAGGCTTCCAGTTTCAGCTCTTCCAGCCGGTCTCCGCACCATCTGGGCAGATCAGCCAGCCATCCCTGGGCGGAACAGAACAGAGGGAGGCCGCGCAGGTCTTCAAAAGTCACAGCCTGTTTCTGTGCCAGATCGCAGGAGGAGGGCATTACAAGCCCCCACAGATCTGAATCCGGAAAGCGGAGCGCATGATATTTTTTCCGGTCCGGTTCTTCTACCACCACAGCGAAATCAAGGACACCTTTTTCCAGCTTCTCAGTCACCTGTTCCGTATCTCCGCTGGTGATATGGTAATGAAAGGCAGGATACTGTTCTTTGAATTTCCGTATGACCCGGGCGAGATATCGGATCTGGAAGGATTCCGCGCACCCGAAATAAATCTCGCCTCCGATCACGTCATCCATGGCAGAAAATTCTGCCGTGATCTTGTCCGCCATGGACAGCAGATCCTCCGCCCGTTTCCGGAGAAGCCTTCCCTCCTCTGTCAACTCGATAGAAAAACTGTGGCGCAGGAACAGTTTCTTCCCGAGTTCTTCCTCCAGTTTGCGGAGCTGCTTTGACAAAGTCGACTGAGAGACGTGGAGTCGTTCAGCCGCTTTCGACATGTTCTCTTCCCGGGCGACTTCAAGAAAGTAGCGTAAAGTACGGATTTCCATATTCTCCCTCATTTCTTTTTGCTTATATCATAACACGAAATGAAAAAAAGTCATATCATGACATGAAAATATCCCATTAGCGAATAACTGAAAAAAGAAGATATAATAGTATCCGTAGAAAAAGCTGAAAATAGAATGAAAGGATGGAATGATAAATGATGGATGATCTGAAACTGACAAAGGAATGGGACAAAACATTCCCGAAAAGCGAAAAAGTAGAACACAGCAAAGTATGTTTTCACAATCGCTACGGAATCACGCTGGCAGCGGATATGTATATTCCGGTCAGCGCAAAAGGAAAACTGCCGGCGATCGCAGTGTGCGGTCCTTTCGGTGCAGTGAAGGAGCAGGCGTCCGGTCTGTATGCACAGACGATGGCGAAACGGGGATTTCTGACCATCGCGTTTGACCCGTCTTTTACCGGGGAGAGCGGCGGAGAACCCCGGTATATGGCGTCCCCGGATATCAATACGGAAGACTTTCAGGCTGCGGTCGATTTCCTTTCCCTCCACGACCGGGTGGATCCGGAGAGGATCGGGATCATCGGAATCTGCGGATGGGGCGGGATGGCTCTGAATACAGCCGCGCTGGACACGAGGATCAAGGCGACGGTCACCTCTACCATGTATGACATGTCCAGGGTGAATGCAAAAGGATATTTTGACTCTGAGGATTCTGCAGATGCACGCTATGCAAAGCGCCAGGCGATGAATGCCCAGAGGATCGAGGACTACAGGAACGGAACTTACAAGCTGGGCGGAGGAGTGGTGGATCCGCTGCCGGAGGATGCCCCTTTCTTTGTCAGAGATTACCATGATTATTATAAGACAAAGAGAGGATACCATGCTCGTTCCCTGAATTCCAACGGAGGTTGGAACGTGACAGGATGTATGTCTTTCTTAAATCAGCCGATCCTGCAATACAGCAACGAGATCCGCAGCGCAGTGCTGATCATGCACGGGGAAAAGGCTCATTCCTGCTATTTCAGCAGGGACGCCTATGCAGATATGGTCAGAGATAATCCGTATACCGACAATAAGGAACTGCTGATCATCCCTGATGCGGTGCACACTGATCTCTACGACGGAGGCGGTAAGGACGCTATCCCGTTTGACAAGATGGAAGAATTTTTCATGACATACTTAAAATAAGAGTTACGGGTCATGCCATAACAGCAGCAGACCAGAACAGGAATGGATAAGATCAGAAAAGAGTGACAGAAAGGCGCCGGCAGAAATGCCGGCGTTTTCTCTTGGATAATACCGGTTCTGACAGGCGTTCTTTTCATGGACGAAAAATTTCTGTGATCTTGTCACTGTCAGACCGGGAAAAACATGATATACTTTGATAGAGTCATAGAAAGACTTTTGCAAGTGCAGAAAAAAACAGGAGAATTGGGAATTATGGGTTTTACGATAGAAACAGGGATCTCGGCGGCAACGGTGTTCCTGCAGGGTCTTCTGAGTTTTTTCTCTCCCTGCGTTCTCCCTCTGGTGCCATTATATCTGGGATATCTCTCGGGAGGCGTCGGCGCGGCGGAGACAGAGAGAAAGAAGATGGAGGGGCTTCGGCTGTTTATCCGTGTTCTGTTCTTTGTGCTGGGGATCAGCGCCGCGTTTTTTATCCTGGGGCTGGGCGCTTCGGCGGCAGGGACGTTTTTTAAGGATCAGAGAATGTTATTCGCCCGGATCGGAGGAATCCTGGTGATCCTTTTCGGTCTGTATCAGCTTGGAATCTTCGGAACGTCAAAAGTTCTGGGAAAAGAGCACCGGCTTCCTTTCCGACTCGAGAAGATGACAATGTCTCCGGTGACGGCGCTGATCATGGGCTTTACCTTCAGCTTTGCCTGGACGCCATGCGTGGGTCCGGCTCTGGCAGGCGTTCTGCTCATGGCGGGCAGCGCCCAGACCAGTGTGAAAGGGTTTCTGCTGATCGGAGTGTATACGATCGGATTTATCCTGCCGTTCCTGGCAGCAGGAATTTTCACTGCAAGGCTGCTGGGGTTCTTCCGTCAGCATATGAATGTTGTAAAGTATACAGTAAAGGCGGGAGGAATCCTTATGATCCTCATGGGAGTCCTGATGTTTACGGGAAAGATGAATGATATTACAGGCTATCTGTCCACAACGCAGGAAAGCGTTTCTCAGGAAAACGGTTCGGAAGAGAAAAAGGAAGAGGAAAACGCCGGAGATGACAGCGACGCACAAAATGACGGGGCAGAAAGCCAGGGCAGCTCAGAAGATCAGGAGTCCGCTGAACAGGATTCCGGAGACCAGAGTAAAACGGCGGCTTACGACTTTGAGCTCACCGATCAATATGGGGAGAGTCACCGGCTGTCGGATTATAAAGGAAAGGTCATTTTCCTGAATTTCTGGGGAACCTGGTGCCCGCCGTGCCGGGCGGAGATGCCGGATATCCAGAAACTGTATGAAGAATATGCGGCCCAGGGCGAAGACGCCGAGGTTGTGATACTGGGAGCGGCCGCGCCGGGCATGGGTCAGGAAGGAACCGAGGAGGAGATCACACAGTTCATGCGGGAGAATGGATACACCTACCCCGTGCTCATGGATACGGACTGGGAGATGTTCACCTGGTACGGGATCACTTCTTTTCCGACTACATTCATGATCGACCGTGACGGAAACATTTTCGGTTATGTGCCGGGGCAGATGACGGAAGAGATCATGAGAAGTATTATCGATCAGACACTGGAGGGATAAAACATGTACAGCAGACCGGAAATCATGGACAGGATGGAACTGACCCGGGGATCCTGCCGGGCGGAACTTGAATTCAGGGCGAATCTTATCTTTCTGATGGAACGCGCCGGCAGCGCGAAGTCTCTTGTCTTTGATATGATCAGGGAAACGGCGCGGAAGGACAGAAGGATCCTGTGCATCTGTTCAGAGGATAAAAAGAAAGGGGAGGATATCCGTCAGACGATACGGGACACAGAGCGGAAACTGATCGTGATCGACGATGCCGACATTCTCCTTACCGATGAGATAAGACGGTATATCGCTTTTGATAAGAAAAATCAGTATCTGATCGCAGGGAAAAATACGGATAACCTGCTGCTGTCAAGAGCGAATCTTTATGAGCTGGATGTGGAAACAGACGGGGTGAAGACGGAGATCCGGCTGATAAACTGCAGGGGGTGAGAAGAGCAGCAGGGGATGAGAAGAGCGGAGCAGCCGCTTTACAATCGAAACAGACCGTGATAACATGAGAAAAAAGTGGGAAATGTTGGTGGGAGAAATGGCAAGAGCGACGGGTATAGGACTTCAGGACTTTGCAAAGATAAGAAAACAGAATATATTTCTTGTAGATAAGACAGAATTCATCCGGGAATGGTGGGAGAACAGGGATGATGTTACTTTGATCACCCGCCCCCGACGCTTTGGGAAAACTCTGACAATGAGCATGGTTGAGTATTTTTTCTCGGTAGACAATGCGCATTCCGATCTGTTTTCAGGAATGAATATCTGGAAATATGAAGAGTACCGGAAACTTCAGGGAACATATCCCGTTATTTCCCTCAGTTTTTCAAGTGTGAAAGAAACCTCCTATATCGAGGTAAAGAGAAAAATATGTAAGATCATCCAGCTTCTGTACCGGAAGTATAATTTTCTTCTGGAAGGGGATTTCCTTACATCTGATGAGAAAACCGATTTTCTCAATGTATCAGCAGATATGGAAGATTATGAGGCGTCTTTGACGTTGAATCAGCTGTCAGGATATCTCTCCAGATATTATGGAAAACATGTTATCATCCTTCTGGATGAATACGATACCCCACTGCAGGAAGCATATGCAGGAGGCTATTGGAACGAACTGACCTCGTTTATAAGAAGTCTGTTCAATGCGACATTTAAGGATAATCCATACCTGGAACGCGGGATCATGACCGGAATAACAAGGGTCAGCAAGGAATCTATTTTTTCAGACCTGAACAATCTGGAGGTTGTGACAACAACTTCTGAAAAATATGCCGATGCATTTGGGTTCCGGGAGGATGAGGTAGATGAAGCACTGAAAGAGTATGGACTGTTTGATCGGAAAGCAGAAGTGAAGCGGTGGTATGACGGATTTCGGTTTGGAAATGAAGAAGGGATTTATAATCCCTGGTCTATCATTAATTTTCTGGATAAGAGACAGGTAGGACCGTACTGGACTAATACAAGCAGCAATACTTTGATCGGGAACGTGATCCGAAGGGGGACCAGGCAGATCAAAGAGACATTCGAGAAACTGCTTGCAGATGAAACGATCACAACAGAGGTGGAAGAACAGATCATATACAACCGGCTGGATCTTGATGAAAATGCAGTGTGGAGTCTTATGCTTGCCAGCGGATATCTGAAAGTTGACCATTTGGAAACGCAGGAAATGTCCGGGCAGTGGAAACAGCTTTACGGACTTAGGATCACAAATTTTGAGGTCAGGGTCATGCTTCGAAGTATGGTAAAAGACTGGTTTGCATCTTCTGCATCAAATTATAATGATTTTATACGAGCTCTTCTTCAGGATGATCTTGATGCGATGAATATATATATGAATCGTATTACACTGGCAACATTCAGCTATTTTGACAGCGGTGTATCGTCAGGGGTGGAAGAACCGGAGCGGTTTTACCACGGATTTGTGCTGGGACTTATTGTGAGTCTGGAAGATCGATATCGGATCACATCCAACCGGGAGAGCGGGTTTGGAAGATATGATATTTTGATGGAGCCGAAAAACAGGACAGAACCGGCGGTCCTGATGGAATTTAAGATCCAGACTTCAAGGGAGAAAAGTCTCTCCGAAACAGCAGATGCGGCCCTTCGCCAGATTGAGAAAAAGAATTATGCTGCCGAATTGACGGCAAGAGGATTTGCAAGAAAGCAGATCCATATTTATGGATTTGCCTTTCGCGGGAAAGAAGTGTTGATCAAAGGTGGAAGCAGGACTGGAGATTAACAGTTTACAGAGAAGATGGTATCATAGTTAGAAAGCTCCTTCCGGATACGGATCTGAAACAATCCCTTCCGGAAGGAGCTTTCTGTCTATTCTGCTGGAAGAACATATTCCTTTCCCGTCTTAGTCCACCGCTCTCAGCCGTTCTACAATGCTCTGCTTCTCAAGGTTTTTAAAGCAGATATAGGGGATCAGCACCGCAAATGCGATCAGGACCGGAGTGCAGATCAGAAGCGGCGTCAGAGTAAAGTGGAAAGTGGACGTCCAGTCGCCCGCTACCATCATACGCACTCCCACACCGACGGCGATGGCGCCGATCACATAGGAAGCGATCAGGGTAGCTCCCGCGTAATACAGCCCTTCGTCAATGAGCATGGTGCGGAGCTGTCTTTTTGTCATGCCCACGCTCTGGATCATGGCGAACTCTTTCTGCCGGGATACGATGGCAGTCACCATGGAATTGATGAAGTTCAGGATCCCCACAAGAGCGATGATGATACTGATCGAAAATGCGGTCACTGTGTTGGCGCGGGTCTGCTCCTCGTAGTGCTCGATGAGCGTGTTCTTTGAAGTATAGGTCAGCGTTTTGTCCACATTCTGCTGATAATCCGTCAGCATCTTTTCTGCCGCAGCCTGATCCTCATCGTCCACATTAAAGAACAGTTTGCGCAGCGTGTTGTCCGGATACATCTCACGGAAGGTGTCAGCCGGGAGATAGAAAGAGGCGAAGGAAGCGGTGGAACTGCTGACACCCTCTGTGATGGAGCGGATATTTTTCACGATGCCCATGACCTCGTATTCCTTTCCGCCCAGTTCTACCCGGTCGCCCACAGCGTAGGTGGGCTGTGTCTCGGTGTCGCCGTATTCTGCGCCGGATGAGGCCTCTGCGAGCACATAATCGCCGGAGAGAAACCGTTCCTTGTCAAAAGTTCCGTCGATCATGTATCCCTGAGAGGCAAAGGTATCCAGTACCAGACCGTCCGTTCCATAGAGGATGGCGGTACATTCTCCGCTGTCCATGGCTTCATGGTAAGCCTCTGCAAGGCCGGGGTCTACCTGTTCAATATAGGGAAGACGGTCATCTGCATTGTAGTAAGCCCGGATATTCTCCAGGGCGGAATCGCCCAGTTTGTGAGTGAACACCTGGGAATAGAGCCGTCCGGTATCCTCCAGACCGTCCAGTCCCCGGATCTGACTGACAAGCTGATCGGAGATGGTGGTTCCACGGGGATCGTAGGTGCTGAAGTTGGAGGCAATGGAGCTGTCTTTTACCTCAAAATCGCTGATCACCGTGTCACTCATATATTTGTCAATGTCGAAGCTTGCGTTTTTCGCGTTAATGCAGGTCAGAAGGACCAGCCCCAGAGTGAGAGAGCAGATCACAGTAAAGGTGCGCTTCTTGTTCCTGCCCAGGTTTGAAAGCGCCATTTTCGGAATGCTTGCCCCGCCGGTGCTTTTTTTGATCCTGCGCCTGCTCTGCGTTCCGGTATCCGTAAAGCGCAGCGCTTCGATGGGAGAGACTTTTCCCGCGATCCGCGCCGGCTTCAGGCAGGAGATGAGTACGGTCAGGAAAGCGAACAGAGCGGAGCCGATGAAGATCAGCGGATTGACTGACGCCTTTGCGTCTGCTCCCGTTCCGGTGATCAGGAAGGGGACAAGTACCACGTCTGCAAGGTATCCCGTCAGAAGCCCGATGGGAATACCGATCAGGCAGAGACGCCGTGCCTGTCCGTAGACGATTTTTTTGATCTGTCTCCGGGATGTTCCCAGTGTTTTGAGCCTTCCGTAGAAGCGGATGTCTCCTGCCACGGAAATCTGGAAAATGTTATAGATGATCAGGTATCCGCTGAGGAATACCAGGACCATGCAGATCGCCATGGGAAGTACCTCGCGGATGATGTTCTGGTTTGACGAGGAGTCATAAGCGATGTTTGTGCCGTAGGATGCGACGCCGGAAAGCCCTGTATCGGCAAGGATCTGTTCCGCCGATCCCGCCAGGTCACGGTCGGACCTCAGGTTTACATGGAGCATGCCGGTGCCGAAGATCTGTCCGTTATCCCGCTGGGCAGCCTGATCAATGCCGGCGCACTCTGCCTGGACAAAGGCGTCAGAGACCCATGCCATACTTGCCATGGCGGCGGAATTTCCATCCCAGTAACCGCACAGGGTGAAATGAGAGGTGGTATACTCATCGCTGTTTAAGTCCTTCCGCCACTGCAGTGTGATCTCCTGACCCAGCTCATGAGGCAGTCCCATCTTATCCAGTGTGATGGTATCCAGTGCGATCTCATCTTCCGCCTGGGGAAGAGTTCCCGTGGTGGGAAGAGAGAAGCTGGATCTGGCAAAATTTTCATCTCCATAACGGATCTCAACCTGTCGTCCGGTCAGTTCTTCATTTTCCGCGACGCCGATGACGATGCTCCTGCCCCAGTCCCGGACTGCATCCTGGGAGACAATGGCGTCCATGTCCTCATCGGTCAGAGAACTGAAGGTGAGATGGGTGTCATAGCCGGCTGTCTGAAAATTCATATCCTGCAGGTTCTTTACCATGCTCTGGGACAGGACGAAGAGGGAGGTAAACATCATGGTGGTCAGCGCGATCGCGAAAATGGCGATCAGGTTGCGCAGTTTATTTGAGAAAAAACTCCGGTTTATCAGTGTCCGTATCATGACGCCACCCCCTCACTCTGCGATCCGTCCGTCTTCGATGCGGATGGTGCGGTCTGCCTGCTCTGCGATCTCGGGGTTGTGGGTGATCATAACGATGGTCTGGCTGTATTTCCGGCTGGTCTCTTTCAACAGGTCGATGACTTCGTCGCTGGTCTTGCTGTCCAGATTCCCGGTTGGCTCATCCGCCAGGATGATGGCAGGCTTGCTGGCAAGGGCGCGGGCGATGGCGACACGCTGCTGCTGTCCTCCGGAAAGGGTGTTGGGCATATTGTAGAGCTTCTTTTCCAGCCCGAGAAGAGACACGATCTCTTTGATGAATTTCCGGTCCGGCTTTTTTCCGTCAAGCTGGATCGGCATAACGATATTTTCATATACGTTGAGGATGGGGATCAGGTTGTAGTTCTGAAAGATGAATCCGATCTTCTGGCGGCGGAACACGGTCAGGTCTTCGTCCTTTAACTTGCCCAGTTCATATTTGTCCACCTTTACACTGCCGGATGTGGGGCGGTCCAGGCCGCCCAACATGTTGAGCAGAGTGGATTTGCCGCTCCCGGACGTCCCGATGATCGCGACAAACTCGCCCTGTTCTATAGAAATGTTCACGTCGTCCAGAGCCCGGACGATGTTCGGCTCGCTGCCGTACTGTTTTGTGAGATGTGCTGTTCTTAAGATACTCATATTCTCTGACCTCTCTTTACAAGTTATTGAATATGAGCTCATTGTAGCTGAGAGAGGAAAAGATGCAATAAAGGATGCGCAAACTAACATCCAGGATGCAAAAATTAAGATCCGCCGGAGGTTCTGATCCGTTCAGACCGGGATCAGCACTTTCAGCCGGAACACGCCGCCGTCCGCGCTGATGCTGCACTGCCCGTCATACTTTTCCGCTGCTTTTCTTATATTTGGGATGCCGAAACCGTGAAGGAAAGAGTCCTCCTTTGTCGTTCCGCCTGAAAGAGCCTGATCCTGAAGCATGTTGTTCTCTGCGGTGATCATCAGCATATCCCGGATCATCGCCGCTTTCACCGTGATCAGACGGCGCTCCTCAGGGAGTTTCTCACTGGCCTCGATGGCGTTGTCAATGGCGTTTCCGAAGATCGTGCTGATATCCAGCGGCTCCATGAAATCTCCGTTTTCAAAATGGATCACAGCGTTGAAGTCAATATGTTTTTCTCTGGCTTTCGCTGATTTGTCACGGATGATGATGTCCAGAAATTCATTTCTGGTGTGCACATAGTTTTCGTAATCCGAGATCTGTTCCTGAAGTTTCCGCGCGGCCCTCTTTGTTTCATCCGTTCCCGGCTGGTTCTCCAGGATCAGAAGATGGTTCTTCATATCATGATAGATCCGCCGTACTCTCTCCTCATCACGGATGCGGTCCTTGTAATAATCCTTCTGCATCTGAAGTTCCTGAGCACGATAGGCTGTCTGCATGGAATCGCAGATATAGGAGGCGAGATACATGCAGCCGAAGCTGGAGAAAATGGACGCGCCGCAGATCGGGTATGCGAGCAGCGTATTCTCCGGCATGAAGTAGAGGATCGTGAAGATGGCGACAAAGGACGCCAGGATCAGCATATCAACGATCAGCCACATACGGAGTGTCAGATGGGATGCGATCTTTGAGAGAAATCTCTTCAGGATCAGCCATGCACCGGACCAGAAGAGCAGGCGGAGGAAGAGAGAAAAGGTATGGATCGCGGTGCTGATCAGAGTCAGTTCCGGTGACACCAGAGTTTCTTCGAATGTGGCATCTGTTACAAGTTTAAAGAGCCTGCCTCCTACATCCAGCATCAGGTAGTTGATGGCGATGAGAGCCGGATAGAAGACCAGGAGGACGGACAGTTTTTCCATGAAAGTTCCACGGTAAAAGATCAGCACGTAGATGAAAAAACCTGCCATTGTGCCGAAAAGACTGCCGGCGTCGTTGGCGTAGATGATGGAGTCCGCCAGATAGCCGCACACAAGAAAGGCGGCGAACTTCAGAAACAGGTTTTTGCGCAGCGGGATAAAGGTCCGGATGATCCAGAAAAAGACAAAGGTGTATCCCCACGCAAACAGAAAACTCAGAAAGTTAAGAAACGGTATCATAAAAAGTTCCCCCAGTAATCCGTAAGTTTTTCCATAAATTCTTTCCGCTTTGGCTGGCTGACCGGAATATGGTCCCCGGTGATCAGTTCGATATCCAGCTTTTTGACGCCCTTAATATAGAACAGGTTTACAAGATAACTTGTATGGCAGCGGACAAAGCCTTTTCCGGAAAGCTCCCGCTCCATTTCCTTCATGCTCTTGTAACTGATGATATTTTCCTGCTCCGTGTGGAACATCAGGTTCCGGTTAAAGGTCTCGACGAAGCGGATCGACTTCAACGGGACTTTATATTTCCCCGTATCGTTGGCGATCACCAGGGAAGGAGTGTCATCCCGCTTCCGATGCTCAAGAAACCGGTCCAGCTCTGCTTTCAGCCGGACATATTTCAGAGGTTTTATGATATAGTTTGTAGCCTGGTATTTATACCCCTCCAGCCCGTACTGGGTGAGGGTGGTCAGAAAGATGAGACCCACGTTTTCGTCCATCTGCCGGAGCCGCTCCGCGGTGTGGAGTCCGTCCAGCAGTCTCATCTGGATATCGAGGAAGATCAGGTCAATGGACGGATCGTATTTTTCGATCAGGTCCATGCCGTCATAGAAAGGCGTGATCTTTATCTGTGTCCCGGTCTCTTCCGAATAATGTTCGATGAGACCGGTCAGATGGTGTACAAAGTCTTTTTCGTCGTCGCAGATCGCTATATGTATCATAGTTCTGTACCTCAGTTGTTTTTTTCAATGCACTATTATACCACGAGCGCAGAAAAGGAAGCGCCGCGAAGCGGCATTTACTTTTCAAGTCGTGGGTTGCCAGGTATGATCTCCGCGCAGCGGAGCGGACCGAAGGCGTCGGTCCGGATTGCGCTTTGCGCAATCATTATACCAGAAATTCAGCAGAGGGGTAGAGCTAACAGAAAATTTACAGAAAAACTGATCGATGGTATAATAGGAACACTTGGCGATGTATTTCACGAGCTTAGAAAAGAGGACTCATTTTATCATGACGGCATGTGGGTCCGCAGGAGTGCGAAGATGATAACAGTTGACAACAAATATTTTTCCGTTCCGCAGATCTGCGGATCAGGACAGTGTTTCCGGCTGGACCAGACAGAGGACGGAAACTATGAAGTGATCGCTTCGGATCGCTATCTGAAACTGGAAGTGACGCCAGATAAGACGATTCTGTACTGTTCAGCAGAAGAGTACGAAGGATTCTGGAAAACATATTTTGATCTGGACACGGATTACGGAGCGTATCTGTCCCGGATCGATCAGAGTGACGATTATCTCCAGAGAGCAGCAGATTTTGGAAACGGCATCCGCATCCTGCGGCAGGATGTGTGGGAGATGATCATTACCTTCATCCTCTCCCAGCAGAACAATATTCCCCGGATCAAAGGGCTGATCCGTACCCTGGGTGAACGGTACGGAGAGAAACGTGAGACGCCGGAAGGAAAGGGATATTATACTTTCCCCGGCGCGGAAAGTCTTGCACGCGCCACAGAGGAGGAACTGAGGGCTCTGAAACTGGGATACCGCAGCAGATATATCTGCGGAACGGCGCAGATGGCGGCGTCCGGAAAGGTGGATCTTGAGGGACTGTCCCGGATGGAATACCCCGAAGCAAGGAAAGAACTGATGAAACTTCCGGGAGTGGGCGGCAAGGTGGCGGACTGCATCTGCCTGTTTGCCCTGCACCAGCTTGATGCATTCCCGGTAGACACTCATATAAAGAAAGTGGTAGACTCACAGTATGGGGGCAGTTTCCCGTTCGACCGGTACAAAGGCTGTGCGGGGATCATGCAGCAGTACATCTTTTATTATGACCTGAAAGGAGGAGCAGATCAATGAAAGTGTTAGTGGTAGTTGACATGCAGAATGATTTCGTGGAAGGAGCGCTGGGGACGAAGGAAGCCTGCGCTATCGTCCCGGATGTAGTGAAGATGATAGAGGAATTTGACGGAAAGATCGTGGCGACACGGGATACCCATATGGAGGACTATATGGATAGCCAGGAGGGAAAGAATCTTCCGGTCATTCATTGTGTGAAAGGAACAGACGGGTGGAAGATCAACAGTGAGATCCAGAAAGCGCTGGATGAAAGACAGGCAGTGGTGATCGACAAACCAACGTTTGGCAGCGTGGAACTGGGCGAGTATGTACGAAAGCTGGATCGGGAGGAACCTGTTGAGGAGATCCTGCTCATCGGCGTCTGCACAGACATCTGTGTGATCTCCAACGCCCTTCTCCTGAAGGCATATCTCCCGGAGGTGACGGTCAAGGTCGCGGCGTCCTGCTGTGCAGGGGTGACTCCGGAGCAGCATGCACAGGCGCTGGAGGCGATGAAGCCCTGTCAGATCGAGATCGTGTGACCGCTTACCGGTTTTGCGGATGAAACCGGTAAGCCGGAGAAATCCCGGTTTACAGATAATTGGCTATAAAGACAAAGGAGGAAGATGGAAATGGAGAATTTCAATTACTATACTCCGACAAAAGTTGTGTTCGGCCGTGGAACGGAAGAACAGGTCGGAGAGCTTGTGAGAGAGCAGGAGTGTAAAAAGGTGCTGGTGCACTATGGGAGCGGAAGTGTGAAGAGGAGCGGACTGCTCGACCGCATTTACGGTTCCCTTGATGCAGCGGGGATCGAGTACATTTCTCTGGGCGGCGTGGTGCCAAATCCAAGGCTGTCCCTTGTGTATGAAGGCATCAGAATCTGCAAGGAAGAAGGAGTGGACTTTATCCTTGCAGTGGGCGGCGGAAGCGTGATCGACTCCGCAAAAGCGATCGGGTATGGTGTTGCAAACGAAGGGGATGTATGGGATTTTTATGAAAAGAAACGTCAGGCGAAAGCCTGCCTTCCCATTGGGGTCGTCCTGACCATCTCGGCGGCAGGATCTGAGATGAGCGATTCTTCCGTCATAACAAACGAAGACGGATGGCTCAAGAGAGGGTACAGCAGTGACCTGGGAAGGGCAAGATTCGCGGTCATGGATCCGGAACTTACCATGACACTCCCCAAATATCAGACAGCAAGCGGATGTACGGATATCATGATGCACACCATGGAGAGGTACTTTAATCAGGTGGAGAACATGGAACTGACGGACGGGATCAGCGAGCATCTGATCCGAACGGTGATGAAGAATGCCCGGATCCTCATGGACCACCCGGATGATTACAATGCCCGGGCGGAAGTGATGTGGGCGGGGAGCCTGTCCCACAACGGACTGACCGGCTGCGGCACAGACGGAGGAGACTGGGCCAGCCATCAGCTGGAACATGAACTGGGAGGAATGTTCGATGTGGCTCACGGTGCCGGGCTTGCCGCCGTCTGGGGAAGCTGGGCACGATATGTGGTTGACGCCAGACCGGAGCGCTTCGCGCAGTTTGCCGTAAATGTCATGGGTGTGGAAAAGGGAACGGATGAGATGGAGACCGCGCTGAGAGGAATCGAGGCAATGGAGGACTTTTACAGGTCTGTTGAAATGCCGGTCAATATTCGGGAACTGGGCGTGGATCCCACGGATGACCAGCTCCGTGAGATGGCGGAGAAATGCAGCCATTTCAGAAAGCGTACCATCGGCTGTGTGAAGAAACTGGATGTGGATGACATGTACCGCATCTATAAAAATGCACTCGGATGATCTGAACCGGTCTGAACATCCCGGATCACCGTTACACAGATACAGGACTGGAGGAGAGAATGATGAAAAATACGGTTGAAATGCTTGATGAGCTCCAGAACAGGGCGCTCCACGATGAGGAACTGATGAAACGATTTCTGAAAACAAGAGACAGTGAGGACTATCTGGGCGAGTTCTGCAGAGTGTGCAGAGACCTTGGCTATGAAATCTATCCCATGGACATCGTTCAGGCCGGGGATGAATTCTACGCCACAATGAAGAGGAGCACCAACGGCGGCGGAGAGAATTCGCCGGTGCTGGAAGGAGAGGACGATCTCTACGAGATGTTTTTCGCCAGCCTGGAGCAGAGCGGAGTATAAGAGAGAATGCCCCACCCCGACGGCTGTATCATAATAGAGGAAGGTGGCGTTCTGTGGCAGAGCATATTTTAGGATAAAGAAGATTTAAGGAGGAAGATATCGATGGAATCAACATTAAATGACCTGAAGAACAGAAGGAGCATCCGGTCCTATAAACCGGAGCAGATCAAAGAGGAGGAACTTCAGAAGATCCTGGAGGCGGGAACATACGCACCCACAGGGATGGGGAAGCAGTCACCGAAGATCGTAGTGGTTCAGGATAAGGAGACGAGAGACCTCCTGTCCCGGCTGAACGCGAAGTATTTTCCGGGAGCCTCCGAGGGCATGGATCCGTTTTACGGGGCGCCGACGGTCCTTGTGGTCCTTGCGTCAAAGGAAAGACCGACCTGTGTGGAGGATGGTTCCCTTGTCATGGGAAATCTGATGAACGCGGCATATGCTGTCGGCGTGGGTTCCTGCTGGATCCATAGGGCGAGAGAAGTCTTTGATTCTCCGGAAGGAAAGGAACTTCTCAGAAAATGGGGAATCGAAGGAGACTACATCGGAGTGGGACACTGCATTCTTGGATATCCGGAAGGGGATGCTCCGGCGGCAAAGCCGAGAAAAGACGACTATGTAGTCTATGTGAGGTAAAAGAGGATGACGGGTTTTCTCTGTGTGGGAGCGGGGGGCGCTCTGGGAGCCATGCTCCGGTACGGGATCAGTCTGATCCCGTATAAGGGAAGCTTTCCCGTGCTCACACTGATCACGAATGTGCTGGGAGCGCTTGCTATCGGTTATATCGCCGGGACGGCGGCGAGGAGAAACGTGCCGGGAAATCTGGTGCTGTTTTTGAAGACTGGTGTGTGCGGGGGATTTACTACATTTTCCACATTTTCCCTGGAAGCCTGTGGTCTTCTGGGAAAGGCAGAGTATGCCGCGGCGTTCCTCTATATGGCGCTCAGCGTAGTCCTGTGCCTGGCGGGAGTGATGCTGGGAATGTTTGCTGCGGAGAATCTGTGATCATGGAAGGAAAAGTGAAGAGCAGGACAATGGACAGTGGGATGACAGGAAAGCAGAGCGACAGAAAAATACAGATCTGTCGTGCCTCCGGGCAGCGGCTGCGGGAGGCGGCAGAGATCGTGGAGACGGTAGACCGCCTGATGGATTACAGAGAATGGTTTGTGGCGGAGAGCCTGGAAGAGTTTGAGCGATGGATGAAACAGGGAAAAGGAATACTCTATCTTGCTGTTGATGCGGACACGGGAGAAGCCGGCGGGATGTTCTTTGCCGTGATCCCGGGTATGGATCCGGAGAATCTGGGGTACGATATCGGTATGGAGGAAACCGAACTGGAACAGGTCGCTCTGATGGATACGGCAGCGGTGCTGCCCGGATTCCGGGGATACAATCTTCAATACCGGATGATGCAGGCCGCGGAACAGGATCTTCAGAAAATGGGATACCGGTATCTGTTGTGCACGGTCCATCCCGAAAACCGGTTCAGCAGAGAGAATGTGAAGCGTCAGGGATACCGGAAAGTGATGACAAAGGAAAAATACGGAGGATATCTAAGGGATATCTGGCTGAAAGAACTGAAGTAGAGCATTACCGGGTACTGTTCACACAATACTTACTGCTGTCACTTTCGGGTAACAAAGATTGCGATTGACTAACCCTGCATGAGTTTCCTACAATAGAAAAAAGGAGGGATACTATGCAGGCGTTATCTGAAGCAAGGCCGGGAGAGACCTACACGATCAAGTGGATGTTCGGTGTGCCGGAAGTTCTTGAATTCCTGCACAGCCACCACGTCGAGGAAGGCGGTACGATCCGCCTGATCCACCGCTGTTATGACAGTGTGATCATTGGGATCCAGGACAAACGTTTTGTGATCGGAGACGAGATCGCGGAGCGGATCAAAGTATAAGCAGGAAAGACAAAGCGCCGGGGCGGATGCAGGATTGGGAGAGGCATCTGTTCCGGCGTTTTCCCGGATAAGGAAAAGTTTGAGGATGATCTGAAAACTAGAAGGGAGCGAACAAAATGAGGTGTATGAGTTGTAAGAGCGGAGAAATGAGACCAGCTAAAACAACATATTTTGCGCAGTTAAATAACTGCTATGTTATTATTGAGAATGTGCCATGTCTAAAATGTGAGCAGTGTGGAGAAGAATTTTTAAACACTGTTGTAGCTGAAAAGATTGATGATATTTTAGATCGTATTGAGAAAATAGCAAGTAAAATTTTTATTTTAGATTATGCAACAGCAGCATAAAGAAAATTCGTTAGCTGTTAGAAAATAAGAATGTTTGTACCCGGCGCTTTGCGTTTGGAGTAAACTTTAGTCAGGTGCCAATTTAGGCACCTGATTTTTAGTAAAGAAAAGTTTGAAGATAATTTATCTCAAACGTGCAAAATAAAAAGCAAAGACGGAAAAAGTACAGAAACAATGGAAGAATCCGGAAAATAATGGTACAATAGGGAGCAGTGGAGTAAAGTGCCGCCTGAGGGGAACCGAAACAGCGGTATCACACAAGTCTTTGAGAGAGGAGATAAGAACGATGGAAAGTTATATGGAGATGCTCGCCAGACTTGCAAAAGAAGCTTCGCGTACTGCGGCAAAGTTAGGTACGGATGATAAAAAAAGGGGATTGCTCGCCGTAGCAGACGAGCTTATAGATCAGAAAGAGATGATCCTGGAAGAAAATGCGAAAGATGTGGAGGCAGCGAAAGCCAAAGGAACGAAACAGTCCCTGATCGACAGGCTGGCTCTCTCAGAGAAAAGGATCGAGGATATGGCAGTGGGCTTAAGGCAGATTGCTGCACTGGATGATCCCATCGGGGAAGTCCTCTACATGAAGACCCGTCCTAACGGGCTGCGCATCGGACAGAAGAGAGTGCCTCTCGGCGTGGTGGGGATCATTTACGAATCCCGCCCGAACGTGACGGCGGATGCTTTCGGACTGTGCTTTAAGACAGGAAATGCTGCGATCCTCCGGGGTGGAAGCGATGCGATCCATTCCAATCAGGCAGTGGTGCGCGCCATAAAGGCGGGACTGAGGAAGGCGAAGCTGTCCCAGGATCTTGTTCTCCTTGTGGAAGATACCAGCAGAGATGTTGTAAATGAGATGATGAAGCTTCATGGTCTGATCGATGTGCTGATCCCCCGGGGCGGCGCAGGTCTGATCGCGAATGTGGTAGAGAACAGTACGGTCCCTGTCATCGAGACCGGCACAGGGAACTGCCATGTCTATGTGGACGCTTCCGCGGACATTGAAATGGCGGCGAATATCATCGAGAACGCGAAGACCCAGCGTATGGGCGTGTGCAATGCCTGCGAGTCGCTGGTCATCCACAACGGCATCGCACAGGAAGCGCTTCCCCGCATTGTGACAAAGCTGAAGAATCACGGCGTGGAGATCCGGGGAGATGAACGGGCGCAGGCAATCAGTCAGGAGATCGTGCCCGCGACAGAGGAAGACTGGGGAACCGAGTATCTGGACGCCATTATTTCCGTGAAGATCGTGGACTCCATCGACGAGGCAATTGCTCATATCAATAAGTACAACACCGGACACTCCGAGTCGATCGTGACGAAAGATTATGAGAATGCGCTGAAGTTCCAGGATGAGATTGACGCGGCAGCGGTTTATGTGAACGCATCCACCCGTTTTACAGACGGATTTGAGTTCGGGTTCGGTGCTGAGATCGGTATCAGCACACAGAAGCTCCACGCAAGAGGCCCAATGGGACTGAAAGCTCTGACAACCACGAAATACATCATCTTTGGGAACGGTCAGATCAGGAAATAAGAACAAACTTGTGAGTAAAAATCCCTCCATCCGGGACGTGCGCTGAAAGACAGCGGAGCACCGGATGGAGGGATTTTTGATGGATGAGTCCGGCAGGCGCCTGACGCGTCTGCACGCCTGGCTTATCTTCCGCCTGCCTGCCACCGGGAATAGACCCGGTATCCGGCAGCCAGCAGCAGGATGCAGAGCAGAAGATAGAGTATGGGACCGGCCTGCCATGAGGTCAGATAAGTGCCGAAGAAGGGGACCAGCCGGTCATTGTGGATGGTTCCTCCCGGGGAAACCAGATTCAGAGGCATAAATTCCCATATCTGGGAGGCGATGCGGTAAGAGTCCGGGATATTGAGGAAACCGGTTAACAGCATGACGCCGAGCAGGATACCCATGGCAGGGATGCCGCTTTTGAACCGCTCTGAGAAAAACAGCGCCGCGCAGCACTGGAGGACAGAGGCGGTCAGACAGAGCCCGGAGAGGATCAGGACTGCTTCGCCCATGGTCATGTCCCAGGATGCCAGCGGCACAAGCACCTGGATCGGGACGTCAGATCCTTCTGTTCCGTACATGAGAAAGGAAGGGACAATGACGGAGAGGAGCATGACCAGCGATGCGGCAAGTGAAAAGGTGATCCCGGTAAAGAGCTTTGCAAAATAGACCGGCGCTTTCCCGAAACGGCTGCACAGGATCAGCTGATCTGTTTTCCCTGTGTGTTCTGAGCTGAATACGGAAGAGAGGCATACCGCAATGAGGAAGCTGAGCATGGCGCTGACGGTGATCATGGAACTGGCGATCATGTCATAGCTGCCGCTGTATCCATATGAAAAAGGAATCTCCAGAGAGTCCTCTTTCTCAGAGAGAAACTGCTTCTCGCCTTTTGTAAGTCCGTCTTCCGCCCAGTTCTCCTTTATGGCTTCTGCCCGGAGAGCATACAGTTCATCTGCGCTGCCGGTGAACTGGGATCCATCTTCGATCTTCAGAAAATCTCCCACGGAGGAGAGGATAAAACTTCTGATCCCGTCATACCGGATCGAGGCGGGAAGGCCGTTTCCAAGAATTTTATCTGAATCCAGTGCGGTGCGCATCTCTTGCAGAAGGCTGTCGTCGATGAGGCGCCCTTTAATAGCTGAGGATTCCCTGCGCTGTGTCTGCTGCATCTCATACATTGTACAGGTCTGTCCGGTCTCCGAGTTTGAGATGGATGCGGAGAAGGACGGGACAACGACGGAGAGTACGCTGAACGTCATCAGAAGGGGCAGAAGGAGCCAGACGGCTTTCTTTTTAAACAGTTTTTTGTATTCGAATCGTACAAGTGTCCAGAAATTATACATGGTGCATCTCCTCCTCTCCATTGCGTTTTTCTTCTATGTCATCGCGTCTTTCATCAAACTGCTCAAGATAAAATTCTTCCAGGTTCCCGCGGACTTCATCGGCTGAACCGTCGAAGATCAGCCGTCCGTCCCGGATCATAAGGATCCGGTCTGCAATCTGTTCCACATCAGAGACGATGTGGGTGGATAAGAGCACCACATTTTCCCTGCCGATCCGGTCAATCAGGTCCCGGAAGCGTACCCGTTCCTTGGGATCCAGTCCGGCGGTGGGTTCATCCAGCACAAGGAGCTTCGGACGGTTCAGGAGAGCCTGGGCAATGCCGAGCCTCTGTTTCATTCCGCCGGAGTAGGTCTTGATCCTGTTCTTTTCCCGCCCTTCCAGACCCACAAGAGAGAGCAGTTCACGGCTTCGATATCGTGCGTCCTTTTTGCGGAGTCCTTTCAGGGACGCCATGTACATGAGAAAGTCCATCCCGGTAAAATCGGGATAATAACCGAAATCCTGTGGCAGGTAGCCAAGGATGGCACGGTAGTCCTCCTGAGAGACGTCCATGCCGTCAAAAGAGACGGTTCCGCTGTCAGGTCTTAAGATCCCGCAGATCATCCGCATAAGTGTGGTCTTCCCTGCGCCGTTGGCACCCAGAAGACCGTGGACGCCGCTCCCCAGTCTGAGGGAGACACGGTCAACGGCAATCTTGTTTTTATACTGTTTGGTCAAACGGTCGATGTATAGTTCCATATTGATTCCTCCGATTGTCTGAGATATTTTCTGAGTTCCAGCGCTGCCGCCGCACCGAGCAGGAATACCGCCGGCAGGGCGGCATGGGATAAGACGCCATATACTGCAGGTCCTGCGGCGGAAAGGACAAGGCAGCCGGCGCTGACACCGGTGCCCGCCGCGGCGCACAGCGTGATGCTGTTCCGGTTCCGTGACCGGCGCAGGATCATAAGATCCAGGGTGCAGGTGAGCAGATATGGAGCGAGAAGGATGCCGGAAGTGACTGCCGGACCGGTCCCCCATGCAGTACACAGGAACGGAATGAGCACTGTCAGCACGATCAGGTTTAAAGCTCCTGCGAGAAACAGTCTTGCGCAGATAACGGAGTGGAGAGAGAACCTCGTGTGCATTTCCAGTTCATCCATTCCGAAGCGGGCGGAGCGGCTCCCTTCTGCCATTGTCGTGAGCGCCAGATAGGGGATGCATGCTGAGAGCGCCCCTAAAAACTGTCTGCTGTCTATTCCCGCCGCCCGGATATTCTCCGCGGAAAAGAGCAGAACAGCAAGAAACAGACCAGGAGAGAAAAACCAGTTCCGCAGCCGGATATATCCTGCCTGGATCCGGAGAAATTCGGGAAAAGAGATCCCGGGGGCTGCTCCCGGTGAGAAGAACGCCTTTTCGTATGCACTGCGCCAGCGCCGGCTCCGGAAGAATGCTGGTTTTTCACGGGAGGGCGGGATCCGGTAGATCCTGAGAAGTTCTTCCCGCAGATGCAGATCATTTTTCTTCATGATTTAAAATCCTCCTTTTTTATATGGCCGGAAAGTAATTTCAGAGAGCGGTTCAGCCTCCGCCGGACGGCAAAACGGGAAAGGTTCATGATCTTTCCGATGTCTGAGACCGGAACTTCGTTGATATATCTCAGACAGACGATCTCCCGGTCTGCGCCGTCAAGCTGCCTTAAAGCCTGCGCCAGCGCCAGGGAGTCGGTGAGGGCACCCTCGCAGGATGGCGCGGGGAAGATTTCGGGATCTTCCGTATGTGATACCCGGTCCGGCCTGTTTGAATATCTGCGCATATAGTCGATACACAGATTTCGCGCGATGGTATAGAGAAAAGCGAGAGGCTTTCCCATGTCTCTGTATTCTGAAGCTTCAAGAAAACGAAGGAAGGTCTCCTGTGCCATGTCCTCTGCGGCATGCCTGTCGTTCAGACGCAGATAACAGTAGCGATAGATATCGTCATAATACTGTTCCAGATCCATATCAGGTAACCTCCTTTCACAATGTATAACGGATGAGAAAGACGGAATGTGCGCACGACTTAAAAATTCTGCATCCGGATAGATTGATTATATCATGATGAAGCTGTCAGAAGGTTATGTTTGTACGACACTCATGAGTGCATTAAAATACTAAAATTATGCATATTTATAAATAATGCTTGAAAAATATACAATATAGATGTATTATTATGCAAGTAACCACTTGCGGGAAGAGAAGAAACGCTTTACTTCCTATTAAATGTGGTATATGATGGTGAAGGCGCCAAAAGCTTTTTGACGCCTGTGATACACAGAGAGTTACAGTGCGAACAGTAACATGTGAGATATAACTGACCAGGAAAGGACGTTTGAGAGATGATAAAAGTCGGAATTATCGGCGCCACCGGTTATGCGGGCGGCGAGCTTGTGAGGATACTGACAGGACATAAAGATGCTGAGATCAAGTGGTATGGCTCGAGGAGCTATATCGGGAGAAAATACGCAGATGTTTACAGGAACATGTTTCAGATCGTGGATGCGGAATGCATGGATGACAATATGGAGGAACTCGCGTCCCAGGTCGATGTGATCTTTACGGCGACGCCCCAGGGACTGTGCGCTTCCCTTGTAAATGAGGAGATCCTCTCGAAAGTGAAGATCATCGATCTGAGCGCGGACTTCAGGCTGAAGGACGTGAAAGTGTACGAGGAGTGGTATAAGATCGAGCACAAGGCGCCCCAGTTCCTTGAGGAAGCAGTATACGGACTCTGTGAGATCAACAGGGAGGACGTGAAGAAGGCGCGTCTGGTGGCAAATCCGGGATGTTATACGACCTGCTCCATTCTGACGGCATATCCGCTGGCAAAGGAAGGGCTGATCGATATGAGCACCCTGATCATCGACGCCAAGTCCGGAACGTCCGGGGCAGGACGCGGAGCGAAGCTTCCGAATCTGTTCTGCGAAGTCAATGAAAACATGAAAGCATACGGCGTGGCAAATCACAGACACACTCCCGAGATCGAGGAGCAGCTGGGATATGCGGCGGGAGAGAAAGTTGTCCTTAACTTTACGCCCCACCTTGTTCCCATGAACAGAGGGATCCTTGCGACGGAATACGCGAAGCTTACAAAAGAGGTGAGCTGGGAAGATGTGAAGGCCGTCTATGACAGATATTATGGAAATGAGAAATTCGTGCGTGTACTGGGGCAGGATGAATATCCGGAGACAAAATGGGTGGAAGGAAGCAACTATGTGGATATCGGCTTCAAGATCGATCCCAGGACGAACCGGATCATCATGATGGGAGCCATTGACAATCTGGTGAAGGGCGCTGCGGGACAGGCAGTCCAGAACATGAACCTGATGTTCGGCCTGGAGGAGAGCGAAGGGCTTGACCTGGTTCCCATGTTTCCGTGATCCCGGATCCGGGAACCGTGGGTTTCATTGCATCCTGAATTAGACAAGAGGTGGATTTATGATACGTGTTATGACGATCGATGATTACGACGAGGTATATGCGCTCTGGAAAAAGATCAAAGGATTCGGCATCCGGAGCATCGATGATTCCAGAGAGGGCGTGGAGCGCTTTTTGAAGAGAAATCCGACGACCAGCGTAGTGGCGGTCAAAGACGGGAAGATCGTGGGAAGTATCCTCTGCGGACATGACGGGAGACGGGGATGCCTCTATCATGTCTGTGTGGACGAGAAATACCGACGGCATGGGATCGGGAAAGATATGGTGGTCCATGCCATGAAGGCTTTGAAAGAGGAGCATATCAACAAGGTCTCCCTGATCGCGTTTACAAAAAATGATATTGGAAATGCCTTCTGGAACACCATCGGATGGACCGAGAGGCTGGATCTGAATTATTATGATTTTACATTAAATGAAGAGAACATCACAGCATTCAATGAGCAGTGAGCTGCCTGAAAACTGAGATGTACAGGAACAGACAGAGAAGATAACTTCGGAAAGGAAATGATCATATGAAGATAATCGAAGGCGGAGTGACCGCGGCAAAAGGATTTGAGGCGGCTGCAGCGGCAGCGGAGATCAAATACAAAGGGCGCACGGATATGGCGCTGATCTACAGTGAGAAACCTTGCAAGACGGCAGGCACGTTTACCACAAATGTGGTAAAGGCCGCCCCGGTAAAATGGGACAGGGCCGTGGTAGAGAGCAAGGTGAAATCCCAGGCGGTGATCGTCAATTCCGGCATTGCAAATGCGTGCACCGGAGAGGAAGGAATAGGGTACTGCCGTGAGACCGCTCAGGAGGCGGCGAAGATCCTGGGCGTGGATGCGGAGGGAGTGCTGGTCGGCTCCACCGGTGTGATCGGAATGCAGCTTCCCATGGACCGGATCAAAGCCGGCATCGCGAAACTGGCAGAGGCAAAGGGCGCCGGTACTTCAGATGGAACGGAAGCGGCGAAGGCCATCATGACTACAGATACAGAGAAGAAAGAAGCGGCGGTGACTATTGAGATCGGAGGAAAGACCGTGACCATCGGCGGGATGGCAAAGGGATCCGGGATGATCCATCCCAATATGTGCACCATGCTCTCCTTTATCACGACGGACGCGAAGATCTCGAAGAAAGCACTCCAGAAGGCACTCAGCACGGATATCCAGGATACCTATAATATGATCTCAGTGGACGGGGATACGTCTACCAACGATACGGTCCTCCTTCTGGCAAACGGCATGGCGGGAAATGAGAAGATCAAGGCGGACACTCCGGAATATGACATGTTCCTTGAAGCTCTCCACTATGTCAACGAGACCCTGGCGAAAAAGATAGCGGGAGACGGAGAAGGGGCGACCGCGCTGTTCGAGGCAAAGATCATCGGCGCCTCCACAAAAGAGCAGGCAAAGACTCTCGCGAAATCCATTGTCTGCTCCAATCTGACCAAGGCGGCGATCGCGGGACATGACGCCAACTGGGGAAGGATCCTCTGCGCCATGGGATACTCCGGCGCGGAGTTTGAACCGGAGAAAGTGGATCTGTACTTTGAGAGCAAAGCAGGAAAGCTGAAGATCATCGAGAACGGAGTGGCTCTGGACTACAGTGAGGAGAAAGCCACAGAGATCCTGTCTCAGCCGGAGATCACGGCCACGGCGGACATCAAAGAGGGCAGTGCAGAGGCCGCGGCATGGGGCTGTGACCTGACTCACGGATATATTGATATCAATGCAGATTACCGCAGCTGAGTCCTGCGGACAGGAGGATGTTATGAATAAGAATATGCAGCAATATCTGGACAAGGCGCAGGTGCTGATCGAGGCACTGCCTTATATCCAGCGTTTCAATCGAAAGATCATAGTCGTGAAATACGGCGGCAGCGCCATGGTGGACGAAAGCCTGAAAAAGCGAGTGATAGAGGATGTGACTCTGCTCAAGCTGGTCGGGTTCAAACCTATCATCGTACACGGCGGAGGCAAGGAGATCAGCAAATGGGTCGGCAAGGTCGGGATGGAACCGAAGTTTATCAACGGTCTCCGCGTGACCGACGAAGATACCATGGAGATCGCTGAGATGGTCCTGGGCAAGGTGAACAAGAGCCTGGTGCAGCTCGTGGAGGAACTGGGCGTCCGCGCCATCGGGATCAGCGGAAAGGACGGCGCGCTCCTGAAAGTAGATAAAAAGTATTCTGACGGACAGGATATCGGATATGTGGGGGATATCAAGGAGGTCAATGCGCAGATACTCTACGATCTTCTGGAGAAAGATTTTCTCCCTATCGTATGCCCTGTCGGACTGGATGATGATTATAATACATATAATATCAATGCGGACGACGCTGCCTGCGCTATCGCCCGCGCAGTGAAGGCGGAGAAGCTGGCGTTCCTCACAGATATCGAAGGCGTATACAAGGATCCGGATGATCCGGATACGCTGATCTCGGAACTGCGGGTGGACGAGGCGAAGAAACTGATGGAGGAAGGATATATCGGCGGAGGAATGCTGCCGAAACTTCAGAACTGCATCGACGCCATTGAGAACGGCGTTTCCCGGGTACATATCCTGGACGGAAGGATCCCTCACTGTCTCCTTCTTGAGATCTTTACGAACAGAGGAATCGGAACCGCAATATTAAACAGTGAAGAAAGCAGGTATTATCATGGTGAATAATAAAATACAGGCAGCAGAAGAGAATCTGATCCATGTCTACAACCGTTTCCCGGTCGTGCTGGATCACGGCGAGGGAATGTA
>DWVT01000235.1 GCA_019120075.1 Candidatus Mediterraneibacter excrementigallinarum | reverse complement strand
GCCCGGAGAAGGAGAGATCTGGCTGGACAGTGCATCGATCATGCCTTCAGACAATATGGAAGGGATCTGGAAAAAGGTATTTGAACACATCTGTGGTCTGGAGCCGCCGATCATACGTTATCCGGGGGGCTGCTTTGCTGACTGTTATCATTTTGAGGATGGGATCGGGGACATAGACACCCGGCCGTACAGGAGAAACCGTCACTGGGGTGGGTTTACAGATAACAGTTTTGGCACAGATGAGTTTGTGAGTTTCTGCAGGAAGATAGGGTGCGAGCCGATGATCTGCGTGAACTTTGGCAGCGGTACACCGGAAGAAGCGGCAGACTGGGTGGAGTACTGTAATGGAGCACCCGATACGCCGTTTGGCAGGCTGCGTGCGGAGAACGGGCACCCGGAACCTTATGGGATCAGATACTGGGATATAGGTAATGAGATTTTCGGCGACTGGGAGATCGGACATAGCAGTGCGGAGGACTACGCGGATCGTTACCTTGAATTTTACCATGCGATGAAAGCGAAAGATGAATCTATCGTGTTCATGGTATGCGGAGGAGACGGAGATGACAGATCTCAGGAGTGGAATGAAACGCTACGCAGAAAGATTGGCGCCAGCATGGACGCGCTGTGTCTCCATATGTATGCTCTGAAAAGCATGAACAGGGAAAAGCATGATAATCGCGACGTGTACTATGCGGTGACAGGCTCTGTGAAAAAATACGAAGAAATCCTGAGGGAAAGCTATCAGCTGATGAATGAAAAAAGTGAAAAGAAGATACTCACAGCGGTGACAGAGTATAACCTTGGTACGATCGTGGATTCCTACCGCGAACAGACGCTGGAAGCGGCTGTCTTTAATGCGGGGATGCTGAATATGTTCATGAGGAACAGTGAGAAGATTCTCATGTGCAATTATTCCGATCTTGTGAATGGATGGCCGGGAGGCTGTATCGTGAGCAAAAACGGAGATGCATTTGGCACCGGAAACTATTATGTCCTCAAAATGTATTCGGAAAGCGGGCTTGATAAAATATATGAGGTGAGAACAGATTCTCCGGTGTATTCTACAACCGGGAAGATCGGAAATGTGGAACCTCTGGAGGACGTGCCCTTTGTGGATCTTGTGGCAGGACGTGACAAGAACGGGAATCTTGTTCTCTTCGCAGTCAACCGGTCTCTGGATGAGGAGTTCTGCGTTGTGACGGAGAAACGATACGGAGAAGCCGAGGTGACAGAGATCTGTTCGGAGAAGACTTCGGATATGAATTCGCCGGAGAATATGTGTATGATTCCCAGAACACGTATGGAAGAGGCTTCGGAAAAAGGGATTATAATCAGGCCCCACTCTGTGAATCGGATCCGGTTTGCGGGCAGGGCTGCCGAATGATCATGGCTGAAGGAGAGAGAAGTGGAAATGAAGACAGAATATCCCAGACCGCAGTTTGTTAGAAAAGAATGGAAAAATCTCAACGGAACATGGGAGTTTGCGTTTGATGATAATGACAGGGGAATCAGGGAAAAGTGGTACGGAAAAGGAAAAAGTCTGGAGAAGAAGATCAATGTTCCCTTTGTATATCAATCAGAATTAAGTGGAATTGGAGACAGGACGCCTCATGATATCGTATGGTATAAGAAAAGCCTGGAACTGGAGCAGAGAAAAGGGTATAGGACGATCCTCCGTTTTGGCGCTGTGGATTACGAGGCGAAAGTGTATATAAATGGAGAACCGGCAGGGGAACACAGTGGCGGGTATACGCCGTTTTCAATAGATATAACACCGTATATTTCGGGGAAAGAGCAGGAGGTCGTACTCCGGGTGTACGACCCGCATACGGATGAGTTTATTCCCAGAGGAAAACAGTTCTGGGAGAAAGAGTCAAGAGGGATCTGGTATACGAACAGCACCGGGATCTGGCAGACAGTGTGGGCGGAATATGTGCCTGAGAAGCACATTGAGAATGTAAAGTTCACCCCTTTGTTTGACAGTGGGAGAGTTCTGGTGAAATGCAGAGGAACCGGATTGGAAAAAGGGGACAGCCTATCGTACAAGATTGGACTAAAAGGGACAGAAATCGCAGAAGGCGTGCTGTTGTGGAAGGCGGATGAACTTGAGTTCTCTGTAGATGTGATCTGCTCGAGAATATTCAATACAAATTTTCACGAGGACGGAATCGCATGGACGCCCGAAAATCCGGTACTGTTCGATGTGGAATTGGCAGTGCTTGGGAAAGACATGGAAGTCTGCGATGAAGTTTCCTCCTATTTCGGCTTTCGCAAGATACATACAGAAAACGGCATGGTTTATTTGAATAACAAGCCGTATTATCAGAAACTGGTTCTCGATCAGGGATATTGGCCGGAAGGGCTTTTGACAGCGCCAAACGATGAAGCTCTGAAAAAAGATATCCTGATGGCACGGGAGATGGGGTTTAATGGCTGCCGCAAGCATCAGAAGATAGAGGATCCCAGATTTTTATACTGGGCGGACAGGCTTGGCTTTCTTGTATGGGGTGAGAGCGCGTCAACTGCCATGTATAACGGTTATTCGGTAAAGAGGACGATGGATGAATGGTGGGAGGCTGTGGAACGTGATTATAATCACCCCTGTATCGTGGCATGGGTGCCTATTAATGAGAGCTGGGGGGTGCCGGATATTGCCAGAGATTCGGCGCAGCAGAGCTTTTCGCTGACGATGTATCACTTTCTGCATGCGATCGATGGGACCAGGCTTGTGATATCGAATGACGGCTGGGAGATGACGAAAACGGATGTGTGCGCCATACATAATTACCGGCATGGGCAGCAGGATGAACCCCAGGTCTACGAGGAATATTGTAATATGCTTGCTACAAGGGAGTCTCTTATTAATTATCCATCTACCTGCAGGGAGATCTATGCGCATGGTTTTCATCATGAAGGGGAGCCGATCATGCTGACAGAATTTGGCGGAATCGGATTTGATGTGTCAGATGAAAAAGGATGGGGATACAGCTCTGCGGAGACGGAAGAAGAGTTTATCCAGTCTTACAGCAGGATCATGGATGCGGTCTATGCGTCAAAAGGATTATGGGGGTTCTGCTATACACAGCTCACAGATGTAGAACAGGAGATTAACGGACTTTACACATATGACAGAAAGCCGAAATGCAGTCCGGAGCGTATCAGAGAGATCAATGAGAGATATCATGTGAGCAGGATCGTAGAGCAGAGGAATATCCGGGGCTTGTAAAACAAAAAGCTGTTCTTGCCTGGTAAAAAGAGAAATGTAATAAACCAGGTAAGAACAGCTTTTATCATTCATCCCATCCTTCATAGAACCGGATGTTCACCGAGATATTCCGGATGATATCGCCTTCTTCCGTCTCGATATCATCATGGTCAGAGACATAGGGGAGAAGTGGGTCTTCTTCCTCGAGCTCCACAGTGATCCAGTTCCGGCATGCCTCGTTGGCGTTTTCGATGGCGTCATCCAGGGTCTCGCCGGAGGCTTCGCAGCACTCCAGGTCCGGGAACCAGGCATGGTAGCCGCCGTCTTCTTTTTTGCGGAAAACCGCAGGGTATATGAATTTCATGACTGTTCGCTCCTTTATAGTCTGATTGAGCTTTCCAGACTCATCCAGTATAGTATATATCGGCATAGAGAAATCCGCAAGGGAAACATAAAGCGTCAGGGAACTGTCACCTCCACTGAATCCCCGGTTTCCAGGATTTCCAATATCTCGATATGCCTCGTCTGGTCTTCTTCCAGGATGCGGGAAGCTTCGGCTTCGGACAGATCACCGTATGCTATGTCCAGGGCAAGAGAGGACCTGCCTTGG